>JBBRYY010000015.1:0-50445 GCA_038237245.1 Gemmatimonadales bacterium
CGAGCGCGGAGAAGATGGCGCTACCGATCGTCCAGTGGAGCGCCATGCGGTTCGGATGCGACAGTCCCGAACGGCGCATCGCCATGTAGGCATAGATCGCCATGCCCAGGAACGCGAGCGGTTCCAGCGCGCTGAAGAACCCCCCGAACATGAGCCAGTAGCCCGGCACGCCGATCCAATAATAGTGATGTGCCGTGCCGAGAATTCCGGCGATGAAGGTGAGGCCGACGATGACATAGAGCCACTTTTCCATTACTTCGCGGTCGGCCCCCGAGAGGCGGATCAGCAGATAGGCCAGAAAGCCGGCCTGTACCATCTCCCACACTCCCTCCACCCAGAGGTGGACGGTCCACCAGCGGTAGTAAATGCTCACCGTGTAGTTATCGTAGGTCAGCAACGCCGGCAAATACAGAATGGCGGTGAGCGCGAGCCCCGATATGAGTACGGCCTCCGTCGTCGTGAGCCGCTTGACCTTCCAGATGGTGATCAAGATGTTGTACAGGAACATCAGCATGACCACGACGATCGCGAGCTTCACGGGCAGGGGCTGCTCCAGGAGCTTGTTTCCCTCGGTCCAGCCGAAGAGGTAGCCAACGACCGCGGTCACTCCGGCGAGTGTCCACAGCGCGAGTGCCCAATACGCCATGCGGGGAGAGTGCAGCTCGGTGCGCGATTCCTCGGGCACGAGCCAATACGTGCCACCCATGAATCCAGTCAGCACCCAGAAGATGAGGAGATTCGTATGAATCTCCTTGCTGACGTCGAACGGAAGGAAGCTTTTGATCGGGTCGGGCCCGAGGTACTTGGTGATCGCGAGCAGCCCGAACACCATCTGCAGCCCGAAGAGCAGCAACGCGACGACGAAGTAGGGATATGCGACAGCCTGAGTGCGATACCGCATGTCTGCTCCTCCGCTACTTCAAGGTCATGAGATAGGCGACGATCCCGTCGACTTGGGTCGACTTCAGCGACGTCGCGAAACCCGGCGGCATCATCGATTGGCCGTTGACGGAATACGTCGGACCGGGCACGAGGTACGCGCCGGGATCGAGAATCGATTCGCGGATGTAGGACGCGGCGTCGGTCGCCTTGCCGTGGTAGTCCGGGCTTTTGACGCGTGCGTCGGCACGTTCGCCAATCTCCGCCAGCGACGGACCCACCAGGCTTACCCCCTTCACGGTAGAGTGGCAGGCGAAGCAGCCAGGTGACGACTGGCGAAAGAGCGCTTGCCCCACGGCGATCGGATCATTCGATGCCGGAGTTGGGGCGGCGCCCCCGATGTTGGTGCCGGGAATCGTCGCACCGGACACCAGGATGGGACGCGGGGGCCAACCTTGCGTATTGATGTTCCCCACCCACGTGAGGAATGCGATGACCTCGTCGATTTCCTTGGGCGAGAGCTTCTGATTCGGCATGATCCGCCGATCCCGTTCCTCGTTATAGAATTTCGTTGGGTCCGTCAAGAATGCGCGCAGATACGGTGCCCCGCGCTGCTGCGCGATCTTTGTAAGGTCGGGCGCGTAGTACGCCCCTTCACCGAGGAGAGTGTGGCAGTTGATGCAGTCCTTGCGATGCCACACGTGCTTGCCGGCGATGACTTCTGCGGTGTTCTGATCGCTGTGGGTGAGCGTTGGGAATTGCCGGTGCGCGTCGACGGTGAGACCGATGAAAATCAGGGAGAACAGGCCGGTCGACCCCAGAAAGAAGGCGCGCGTCTGTCGCTTCGTGAAAGTTCCCATGATCTACACGCCGATGTGGGAGTAATACCTCACGGCCATGGAGGCGCCGTAGAACGCGGCGGCAACCATCAGGCCCATCACCAGCAAGCAGAGCGCACGAGTGAGGGACGCGGCACGCGAGCCCGATGGTGCAGCGCGGGAATCCTCCATACTACCTCCGATCGGACGTCAACGCCTAGTTAATAACCGGCAACAGACTCACTTACGCATCACCATCGTCGTGACTTCGCCGTTCGTTCGCAAGTCGGACTTTCACCGACTAGCGCCATCAGGTGCGTCCTCTATTGCTCGAAACGCGAGGCGTGGGGATCACGGTGACGGTTGCCATGACGTAATCTCGAGGGCACGCGCAACGTCGACGTGCGCCTGGAACGGGTGTGCAGGTGCGAGCTGTCTGGCTGATCAGCCGCGCGCAGTTCCGGGGCGCTCGAGATCCTCGCGCCCGGTGTCGACGTGCCCCCAGATCAGCCGCCAGATGAGCACTAGCAGGATGGCGAAGCCGACCACGAGGAGGGTCTTGCCGAGCCGCTGCTGATCGTCAATCAGGTAGTTGCTGCACAGGCGCACTGGTGAGATCCGGTACAACCATCCGAGACGAATCGCAGTGGCGATCACTTCGGCCAGGACCACGCCGCGGACCACGAACCCGGCACGTGGCCAGCTCAACGCGATGGGCGCACCGATTAAGAGTGGCACACTCAGGAATTTCGCCACTGTGACTTGGTGATCGACGAGCGCGGCATCCATCGCACGCGGCAGCATCCAGACCATGCTGGTTAGCGAGGCCAGTAACAGTCCACTGATCCCGTGACGGTTCCAACGCGACAGGCGCCGATCGAGTCCATCCGGGGTGCACTGCGCGCACATCCAACCGGCCACAGTCAGCAGCGGGAGCTGCACAAGCATCTGCAGCGTCATCGTCGAAGCGAGCAATTCTCGCATGGGGGTTACGGCAAGCAATCCCCACAGGGCTGCGCCGACGAGACAACGACGGCCCACCATCGGCTTCATTGCGTCAATCGCTGCCTGACATACCTGGCCGCGCCGCGAAAATCATCCCAGTCCAGTACGGTGACAAGTCTGCCGCCGGGATCGACCACCAGGATGGCGGCGTTGTGCATGAATCCGCCCATGCCATCCGGTATAACGACGATGCCGAAGACACGCATCAGCGCAGCACGCTCCGCCTCACCGACCGGTCGCGCCGCGAGCCAGCCCGACCCAACATCGCCGTGGATCCGCAGGTAGTCGGCTAGCGCAGCGGGATCATCACGAACGGGATCGAAGCTCACGCTCAGCAGGACAACCTTGCCCGAGGTGATGGGCTCCGCCAACTCGCGCTGCATGCGGGCGAATTCGGCGCCCTGCAGCGAGCATAGCAACGTACAACGGGTATAGATGAAGTCGACCAGCAGCCAGCGACCCCGCAGCTCCCCGAAGCTGGTGCTCCCACCATCAGCGGTCTGCAGTGGCAGCGCAGGGACAACGGGTGGATGGTCCTGGACACCGATGCGACGGACACTCTCGGTCGTGAAGGCGCGAAATCCGCTGGTCGCGCCGTAGAGCGACCCGATGCCCACCGCCAGCAGAACGAGGCTAGCCAGCAGCGTTCGCAGCACGGTCAGCCGGAACCCTCGGGCGCGGGAGTCTTGAGCAGACCCACCGTGATGCGGGTCGCGAAGTAAAGCATGCCCAGCACCACCAGCAGTGCGCCGACCGAACCGACCTTGTCGGTGAACGTCCACGCGGGTAGGTGGGTCGCCATACGTCGCGCCACGCTCAGACGCCCGGCATCGAGGAATGCGAACGTGAAGATCAGTCCGCCGATGAGGTAGACGGGAAGTCCCAACCGGTCGGCGCCGGTATTCGGCGGTGCGTTCGCACGACGACCGATCACGTGAAACATCATGGCCAGCGCCATCGGGAGCACGCCGAGCAGCAGGTAGAAGTGGAAGTGCCCGGGCACCCACTGGGTATTGTGCATCACCTGATTGATGCGGATGGTGCCGTCGAGGATGGCCGGCACGATGCCTGCCGCCCAGCCGAACAGCGCCAGGATCAACAACCGTGAAGGCAAGGTCCAGCGCATGTTCGAGCGATAAATATTGACAAGTGCGCCGTACACCGTGACCAGGAACACCGGGAAGCCGGCGCCCCACGAGATCGCCTGTCCCATGATCGACATCCAGCGCGGTTCCGCATAGTCCATCATCAAGTGATGCGGGAACACGACGATCACGAACAGGCAGCTCGCCGCCCATGACCACAGAAACGGCCGAGAGATAGGATAGGGTTTTCCCGAGTAGCGTGGCAGCAGTTCGTAGACGGCAATCACGCCCATGTAGATCGTGGCGTTGATGTACATGTGACCGAACCAGTAGATCAGGTTCTTGGCCACCAACGCGTTCAGGACCATCGCCGGATAGTAGATATTGACCAGGCTCATCACCAAAACCACCGCGCCCGCCAGAATGCCCAGCGTATTGGCGATGATCACCATGGTGCTGGCCACCACGGCCTTCGGGTGATCCGGATCGATGGTGCCACCGAACAGCCATTGTAGCCCGAGTGCGCGCCCGAGGTTGCCGTGCACCTTGATGATGGCGGCGGCAGCGTCCAGATAGAACAGCAACATGCCCACGCCGATCAACAGATACCCCACCATGAACAGCGCCGCGGAATTCGGGCTCCACATACCCATGCTGTGCACGGGCAACGGATACAGGAAGGTCCAGAGCGCCCCGTAGCCATCGGCGAAGATCGCGACAATGATGCACACGGCGCCGAGCATGAACATCACGTAGTTGATCACGAAGGCCCACAGGTGCAGCCGGACGTACGGTCGCAGGAAGTACCACATCACCGCTGTCGTCGCCAACCCCGCGGTGCCGACCATGCCCGCGCCATGCATCGACAGGATGCGGTAGAAGATGTCCGGCCGCACCGATAACCAGGTGGCCTGCGACATGCGCATGATCAGGCCCAGCAACATCATCAGGACGAACAGCGCGACGGACGTGATCAGGTACAGATTGAAGCCCGTCCGCTCACCGCGGTCGAGACGCTCACCGTCGGGATACATCGTGAGGGTGGCCATGGTCAGCTCCCCGTCGCCGCGACGACCGTGATGGTGCGTGTCATGGGGGCATGTCCGACACCACAGTATTCAAGGCACATCACCCTATAGGTCCCGGGTTGAGTGAATGTGTGCACGATCTTGTTGGTGAATCCCGGCATGGCCTGGGTCTGGGTCTCGATCCGGCCGTCCGGTGCGTAGATGGAGAAGCCGTGATTCACGTCGTTGCTGGTGACGCGGAATTCCACCGGGCTTCCAGTCTGCACCGTGTCCGGCTTGATTTGCCACGCCCACTGCGCGCCAACGACGTCCACGACCTGGTGGGTGTCCAGCGGCACATGCTGGGGCGGAATTGGGAAAGGACGAAGCGCGTAATAACTGCCGCCCACGAACGTGAGCAGAAACCCCCAGAATAACCATCGTCGGAAGACGTGCGAGGTGTGCGCGGACTTGCGCGTCGCGGCATCGTCGGCGGGCCTGCCCGCCTGGCTGATCACGTAGATGAATGCCAGGGCGACCAGGCTCATACCAACCAGGGCGATGGTCCAGACCACGTTCTGCAGAATCACGGGCATCTCCATCTCAGGCGACGTTCACGGCGCATCAGACGAGCTGCCGTTCTCGTCCTGACAGCCAGCACCTGAATCTCAGGCGGGGCACTCGGTCAGCCTGGTTCGCGACCCGTGTCCGCTTGATATTGAAGTGCCCTCCACGTTCCGGCAATCCCCGGCCGACTTGGACACATCGCCTGCCCCGTCGTTCCGCTGCTTACGCCATCATTTTCGTTGTTGACGTAGTTTGTACCGACCGTCGTCCTCAGGTCCACGTACGAGCGGGCGTTCCACGTCGCGGTGCTGTTTCCATGATGGGGGGAATAAGCATCGTCGATCGCGTCGGGTTGGCGAGACGCGGTGCGAGACGGTTGTCACTCGACCACTGATCAGCGTGCGGCAGATGCGTGCTGAGGCTTCGGCTGGTAGCTGCCGGCAACCGAATGGAACGACACGGCCAAGCGATTCCAGCCGTTGATCGCGACGATGGCGAGCGTCAAGTCCACGAGAGCCTTTTCCGAGAAGTGGCGGCGGGCCTCAGCGTAGAGGTCTTCGGAGATCGGACCCTGACTGATCAGAGTCACCGCTTCGGTCCAGGCCAGGGCGGCCCGCTCCTGGTCGCTGAAAAATGGAGTTTCACGCCAGGCGGAGACCGTGTATAGTCGTTGTTCCGTTTCACCGTGGGCGCGGGCGTCTTTGGTGTGCATGTCGAGACAGTAGGCGCAGCCATTGATCTGCGATGCGCGGGTCTTGATGAGCTCAAGCAGCCGGGCGTCGAGTCCCGACGCGTGGATGTAGGCCTCGAGGCCGCTGAGCGCCTTGATGCCGTCGGATGCGATGCTGCCATAATTGATGCGCTGTGCCATTGTTGTTCTCCTATCCTCGTAGGTGACCAGTGGTGTTTCCTTCGGTGGGTTGGTCGAGCGCGGCGGACGCGAGACGCTGGCGAGCAGCAGCGTCAGGACGGATCACGCTCAATCAGCTCCAGCCGCGCAGTGACGGTGCAGATAGTGACGGCATAGACGGGGTTCATAGGCGTTCGGGTGTTGCACGCGGGGTAGTGGGCGTGCCCCACCACATGCGCGCGGCCTGACGGACAAATATCAGAACTGCAATATTGAAGAGCAGTGCGCCGGCGCGGGCCGGCCAGGGAGCGGCGGCGGCGATTCCCGCGAGCACCAATATGGCGCCGACGATGGACGCCGAGAGCTGCATCATGGCCAGGCGCGCGGAATACAGTTCGGCGACGGCGGGGACACGCCCCCGGTTCAGGCGTCCGCCATATCGCGCCGTCCAGGCGAGCGTGGGGATGATTTCGTAAAGGATCCCGGTGACGAAGAGCACGAGGCCGCCCAGCAGGCCGGTGACGACGTATGCGGTGGCCAGCCGCTGATGCGTGGGGCCCACGGCGAGGAGGAGCGAGCCGAGGACTGCCGCAGCGCCGAAGAACGGAATCGCGGCGAGCGTGAACCGCATACCGACATCGAGTCGAGGGCGCGTGCGAGCCCGATAGAAGACACACATCTGCCAGAGCAGGGCCGCCATTCCGATGTCCAGAAGAACGGCGCCGGTCCAACTGAGGGCCGAACTCGCGACCATGAGGCCCGTGGCGAGCACGGGAACTCCAAGTGTGAACGCGGCGAGGGCGCGTGGACTCCAACGGGCGTCCGCGGATCGCGCGACGAGAAAGGTGGGCATGAGCCGCCGCGAGGCTCCCACGATGATGACGAGGACCCAGCCCACGAGCGCCAGATGGAGGTGCGCCGTGAGAGTTCGCACGCGGATCGTCGCCACGAGGCTGGTGTGCAAACTCAGCGCGAGCACGAGTCCGAACACGAGCGTGGACACCAGGAACACAATGCCAATGCCGATGGCGCTCCACGTGACATCACGCGTCCGGCCGCCGATGAGCGTGGCGGCGACGTGTCCGACCGCCAACACGAGGCCGGCGCCGACGAGCACGCCGCCCACGGCGAGCACCGACCCGCTGCTCGTGATCACGCCGCAGGCGAACACGCCGATTCCCGGCGCCAATATCCAGAATGACGCATGGGCGACGCGCAGCGACCGGATGGGAGCGCCGAGGGCCATGGGGAGCAGCTGGCACACCGCACCGAGAATCGTGAGGGTGAGCCACCCGAGGGTGAACAGGTGGGTGACGCCGGCGACGCGTGGCGACAGATACGTCCCGTGCACGAGATCCGGCGCGATCCACAGGAGCCCGAGCGCGCCGGCAACGAGATACACGATGGCGGCGGCGAAATGTTCGATCACCAGCGTGTTGGCGTTGTACGTCGTGAACTTCATGTATTCCGTGCTTCGGTGCGAGGCTGCCCAAGGATGGCGCCGTTGCCGGAACATGAGCGTGACGATTGTCGCATGAGTGCGCTAGGTGAAGTGCGGACGCTCACCGGATGGCGGCGACTCAGCCAATCGCGAATCGAGCGTCTCATCTCCATCGACTCCGGATCGATCGGACTCAGATCCGAACTACTTGCCTACACCAACGCCGCCGCGTTCCACGGATACTCGTGCTCGAACGCGCGATCGAAGTTGTATACGTCGATGAAGTCCGCGCGGTTGTCCGTCGGCTGGCTGATCAGATAGCCCAGATCGACGAGGACGAAGACGATATCGCCAATGTCCGACGTCGCGCGCACGCCCCAATGCTCGAGCACCACCTGCGCCATCACACCGTACATCTGCAGCGCGAGATCGCGCACCGAGAACGCGAGCTCGCGCCCGGTGATGTGACGCCGCTCGGTGAGATGCGTCTGCGAGTACTCGAGCGCCTTCAGCACAAAGAGATACGCGTCTTCCTCGAAGCGCGTTTCCTTCGTGCGAATGCGATCCATGATACCGTCTCGAAAACGCTCCAGGAGCAACTGCAGATCCTCGGTTGAACGCGTGGCCGGGCGCGGCGTGCTCCCGCCTTCAGCCACAAGATGGGAAATCGACTCCTGTATTACAACCGCCCCGCTGCCGCCTCCGCAACCGTGTAGAGCGGAAATGCGTTGGTCATCTCCTTCACTTCCTGCTTGATCTTCGCGAGCGCCGACGCATCGTCGGCAGCGGCGAGCGCGCGATCGATGAACTTTGCGATGCGCGCCATCTCCTCTTCCTTCATCCCGCGCGTCGTGACCGCAGGTGTGCCGAGTCGCACACCGCTCGTGACGAAGGGCGACTGCGTCTCCTTCGGCACCGTGTTCTTGTTCACCGTGATCCCCGCCTCGCCCAGCACCTTTTCGGCCACCTTCCCCGTCACTCCCTTGCTGCGGAGATCGACGAGCATCAGATGATTGTCGGTTCCCCCGGACACAATCTGAAATCCGAGACCGGTGAGGGCCCTGGAGAGGGCCTGAGCGTTCTTGATGATCTGTCCGCAGTACGTTTTGAAGTCGGGCTGAAGCGCCTCGCGGAAGGCAACGGCCTTCGCGGCGATCACGTGCATGAGCGGTCCGCCCTGCGTTCCCGGGAAGACGGCCTTGTCGACAGCTTTCGCGTGTTCCGCTTTGCAAAGGATCATGCCGCCGCGCGGACCGCGCAGTGTCTTGTGCGTGGTCGTAGTGACGACGTCGGCGAGCGGAACGGGCGACGGGTGGAAGCCAGTGGCGACGAGTCCCGCGAAGTGCGCCATGTCGACCATGAACAGCGCGCCAATCTCCTTCGCAACCTCGGCGAACGGTGCGAAGTCGATGATGCGCGCGTACGCGCTCGCACCCGCGATGATCAGCTTCGGACGCTCCCTGCGCGCAATCTCCTGCATCTTGCCGTAGTCGATGAGCCCATCGTCGTTCACGCCGTAGTGCGACGCGTTGTAGAGAAGCCCCGAGAAGTTGACCGGCGACCCGTGCGTCAGATGTCCGCCCTGCGAGAGATCGAGACCGAGGATCTTGTCGCCCGGTTTGAGAAACGCGAGCATCACTGCGGCATTCGCCTGCGCGCCGGAGTGCGGCTGCACGTTCGCGTGATCGGCGCCGAAGAGCTCCTTCGCGCGAGCGATCGCGAGATTCTCCGCGACGTCGACGACTTCGCAGCCACCGTAGTAGCGCTTGCCCGGAAGCCCTTCCGCGTACTTGTTGGTGAGCGGCGAGCCCATCGCCTCCATCACCGCAGGCGATACGAAATTCTCGCTGGCGATGAGCTCGAGCCCTTCGCCCTGCCGCAGAATTTCGTCTTCGATGACTTTCGCGATCTCCGGATCGGCGTCACGGAGCTTTGCGCCGGGTGGCCGGCATTCCCAATCAGTCCAGAGCATCGGAGTATCGCTTGTTGAGGTTTCCAGGACGGAGCGACAGATCGTCTGCCGAGCCCCTCGGGAAGCTAGGAAGTCCGCATCGCGAACGCCACGTTAATTCAGCGGTTTGGCCACTGCGGCCACGTTTTCACGAGCGAACCAACCGCTTTTACTCTCCGTTCGGCTAGGCGATCGGCTGCCTCGTAGGTCGGGATGCCGTCGCTCTTCGCGATTTCGAAGACGCCGAGAATCGTGTGATAGATCTCGTCGGCTTTGCGAAGGGCGCGATGCGAATCCCATCCCGCGAGCTCGGAGTACACATTGATGACGCCGCCCGCGTTCGCGACGTAGTCCGGTGCGTAGAGGATGTCGCGCTTCTCGAGCGCATCGCCGTGACGCGGCTCGAGGAGGACGTTGTTCGCGGCGCCCGCGACGATCTCCACCTTGAGCTGCGGAATCGTATTGTCGTTGATGATCGCGCCGAGCGCGCACGGGGCGAAGATATCTGCCTTCACGCCGTAGATCTCCCCCGGCTCGACCGCCTTCGCGCCGAGCTCCTCGACCACGGCGCGCACGCGCTCCGCATCGATGTCGGTGACGATGAGCTTCGCGCCCGCATCGGAAAGCTCGCGCGCGAGATAGAAGCCGACGTGGCCGCATCCCTGAATCGCGACGGTCTTTCCCTCGAGCGAATCGTTCCCCCACCGATAGTGCGCCGACGCCTGGATCGCGCGAAAGACACCGTGCGCAGTCACGGGCGACGGATCGCCCGACTTCCCCGCGAGGCCGGCAACGTAGTCCGTCTCCATGTGCACGAGATCCATGTCGCTCGTGCTCGTGCCGACGTCCTCTGCGGTGACGTAGCGCCCGCCGAGACTCTCGACGAAGCGCCCGTGCGCGCGGAAGATCATCTCGCGATTCGTCGTGCGATTGTCACCGATGATCACCGACTTGCCTCCGCCGAGATTCAGCCCGGCGACGGCATTCTTGTAGGTCATCCCGCGCGCGAGGCGCAGCGCATCGATGATCGCCTCTTCGTCGTTCGCATAGCTCCAGAAGCGCGTGCCGCCGAGTGCGGGGCCGAGCGTGGTGGAGTGCACGGCGATGATTCCGCGATAGCTCGCCGAAGGATCGCTGCAGAGGACGAGTTGCTCGTGCCCCATCTCCGCGAGCCGGTCGAAAAGGCCGCTGGACGATGAGGACGTGGCGCTGGTGAACGAAGCGGTGGCGGTCATATATGTATTGAGTAGACGAGGTTCCGATGCATCAGGGACTGCGTGAGTACAGCTCGCGCGCGATCACGATCCGTTGAATCTCCGACGTTCCTTCGTAGATCTCGGTCACTTTCGCATCGCGGAAGAGCCGCTCGACGGGATACTCCTTGACATAGCCGTACCCGCCGAAGATCTGGATGGCCTGCGTGGTCACCCACATCGCCGTCTCGCTCGCGAACAGCTTGCTCATGCTGCTGTACTGCGTGATCTGCTCTCCGCGGTCCTTCGCGGCTGCCGCTTGATAGAGCAACGCCCGGGCCGCGGCGATCCGCGTGGCCATATCCGCGAGCTTGAACTGGATCGCCTCGAATTCCTTGATCGGCTTGCCGAACTGGCGACGCTCACCGGCATAAATCGTTGCATGTTCGAGCGCGCAGCGGGCGATCCCGATGGCCTGTGCGGCAATGCCGAGACGCCCGTTGTCGAGCGACTGCATCGCCATCGTGAAGCCGGCGCCCTCGCGGCCGAGCAGATTGCCGGCCGGCACGCGGAGATCGCTGAGCTCGAGCTGCACTGTCGGCGACGCGCGCAGCCCCATTTTGTCTTCCTTCTTTCCGACCTTGAAGCCCGCGAGATCAGGGGTGACGATGAACGCGCTGATGCCGCGTGCGCCGCGACGCTCGCTCGGACCATCGGTGCGCGCCATGACGATGATGACGTCGGCCTCGCTCCCGCTCGTCACCCATGCCTTCGTGCCGTTGAGCACCCACGAGTCGCCGTCGCGCACGGCCTGCGTGCGGAGCGATGCGGCATCGGAGCCCGCCTCCGGCTCGGAGAGCGCGAAGGCGCCGAGCAGCTCGCCGCGCGCCATCGGCGCGAGGAAGCGCGTCTTCTGCTCGGGCGTTCCCCAGCGCAGCAGCATCTCTGTCGGCAGCGAGTTGTGCACGCTCATCGCGACGGCGATCGACGCATCCGCGGCAGCAATCTCCTCGAGCGCGACGACGTACGTGGTCGTCGGCAGCGCGAGCCCATCGAACTCCTCGGGGATCATCATCCCGAGCAAGCCGAGCGCGCCCATCTTCGTGATGACGGACCGATCGAAGCACGAGTCGCGATCCCACGCCACCGTGTGCGGAGTGATCTCCGCCTCGGCAAACTCACGCGCCGTGCGCTGGATCTCGCGCTGCTCTTCGTTGAGCGGAATCAGCGCCCAGGACATGTCGCTCCCATTGCGTCAGGAATATTCGTAGAACCCCCGGCCCGATTTTCTTCCGAGCCATCCCGCCGCGACATATTTGCGGAGGAGCGGGCACGGACGGTACTTCGGATCGCCGAGGCCATCCTGGAGCACCTCGAGTATCGCCACGCACGTGTCGAGCCCAATGAGATCCGCCAGCGCGAGCGGCCCCATCGGGTGGTTCATCCCGAGCTTCATCACGGTATCGATCGATTCGGCGCTGCCGACACCTTCCATGAGGCAGTAGATCGCCTCGTTGATCATCGGCATGAGCACGCGATTCGACACGAATCCGGGATAGTCGTTCACCTCGACGGGGGTCTTCCCGAGCGCGCGCGCGAGCGCAAAGACGCGCTCCGTCGTCTCGTTCGAGGTCGCAAGCCCGCGAATCACTTCGACGAGCTGCATCACCGGCACCGGATTCATGAAGTGCATCCCGATCACCTGCGCGGGGCGCTTCGTGCGTGCGCCGAGCTCCGTGATGGAAATCGAGCTCGTGTTCGATGCGAGGATCGCGGATGGATTCGCGATCTGATCGAGCTCGGTGAAGAGCTTGAACTTGAGCTCCGACTTCTCCGTCGCGGCCTCGACTATCAGTGTGGCGTCGGCGGCACTCTGCAAGCTCTCGTTCGTCGCGATGCGTGCGAGCGCGGCGTCCCGCGCGGCCGCGTCGAGGATCTTCTTCTCGACCTGACGCCCGAGATTCTTCTCGATGGTCGCGCGCGCGCGATCGAGCGCCGCACGCGAGACGTCGATCATCATCACATCGAAGCCGGCGACGGCGAAGACGTGCGCGATGCCGTTCCCCATCTGTCCCGATCCGACGACGGCAATCTTCTCGCTCATGCTGCGGCCTCGCTGCGCGCCGCACGACGACGCCACTCCACAAGCGCGGCGATACCTACCGACATCCCCGCGATAGCCGCCGCACCGCCCTCCGGTCCCCACGCACCTCCCGACAGCCAGGTCGGCCCCGCGGCATCCACACGATACGATGAATACGGAAAGTGGATGCCGCTCACTGCCGAGTGCAGCAGCTCGGCCATCGACCAGTTCCATGCGAAGTGCGCCATCCACGCGGCGTACAGCGAGCGCGTCGCGATGAGGATGGCGGCGAGAAAGACGCCGGCAAAGATGACGACGCACACCGACTGCGTAGTCGCACCGGGATTCGCCATGTGCAGCAGACCGAAGCCGATGCTCGTCACCGCGAGCGCGCCGGCTGCGCCGATCCCATCGCGCAGCGCCGCGAAGAGATAGCCGCGCGAGATCATCTCCTCGCTCAGCGACTGTGGCAGTAACAGCACCACACCGCTGCCGGCGAGGACGAGCCAGCTGTGGCGTCCCTCGAGTCCGGTCACGAGGGTGAGATCGTGCGCGAGCAGCAAGCCGCCCGAGGGGATCAGAATGCAGAGCGCGCCCAGCGCGAGTCCGGTGGCGACGACGCGAGGAGTGAATTGCTCGCGTCCGAGCCCGACGTACGACCAGGGCGTGTGATCGACCCAGCGCAGCATGATGTAGTGCGAGAGCCACGCAGCGAGGAGCAGAAGACCGTAGCTCAACAACTCCTGCGCGACGTAGTTCGCGGGCCGCACAAAACGCGAGAGATAGCCGAACGCCGCCGAGAAAATCGCAACGAGACCCAGAAAGAGGAGCACGCGCCAGCCGGCGCGTGCCCTGCCATCCGCCCCGAAGAAAATCTCGTGAACGGTCAACCGACCGAGTGTGGTGCGCGCGTCTGCGCGATGAGCGCGGCCACCGCGACCTTGCAGAGATCGGCGACGACGAACGGCACCGTCCCCATCGCGGCCGCGCGCTCCAGACTGCCGGTGATCAGCTCGAGCTGCGCGACGCCGCCGAGGTAGAGTGTCGCGATACCGAGAAAGGCGGCGAGCAATCGTCCGCCGAACACCGGAAGGCGTCGTGCGATGAGCCCTGCCACCGCCGTCGCTGCGGGCGCGGCGAGGAGATAGCCGCCCGTCGGACCGATGAGCCGGAGAAAGCCCGGAGCGCCGATCGGCGAGAAGACGGGCGCGCCGAGCGCACCCACCATCAGATAGAGCACCATGCTCGCCGCACCAGCGACGGGACCGAGCAGCATCCCCGCGAGCACGACCGCGAGCGGCTGCAGCGTGAACGGAACCGGCGTGCCCGGAATCGGAATCGCGATCTGCGCTGCGACCGCCATGGTGGCGGCGAAGCCGATCACGCCGATGATGGAGAGCTGCCGGTCTCGCGCGACGACGGAGGTCATACTCGTCATGACATTCTCTCCACGCTCAATGCGACAGCGTTTCCGCCGCCAAGACATAGTGTCGCGAGCCCCGTGTGGGCATCGCGGTCCCGCATGGCATACAACAAGGTCGTGAGCACGCGCGCGCCGCTCGCGCCGATCGGATGGCCGAGCGCGATCGCGCCGCCATTCACGTTGACGCGAGCCCAGTCCCAGCCGAGCGCGGCGCCATCCGCCAGCGCTTGCGAGGCGAAGGCCTCGTTCGCCTCGATGAGATCGTAGTCGCCGATCTTCGTCTTCATCTGCGCCATGAGATTCTGCACGGCGATGATGGGCGCGAAGAACAGATCGCGCGGCTCGCCACCGCCTGTCGCATACCCCGTGATCTTCGCGAGTGGCTCGAGCCCGTGCGCATTCGCGAAGCCGAGGCTCGTCACCACGACCGCCGCGCCGCCATCGTTGAGCCCGGGCGCGTTCCCCGCGGTCACCGTCAGCTCGGCCGGCGTCATGTCCTTCGGCGCATCCTTTGGGAATGCGGGGCGCAGCTTGGCGAGCGCTTCCAGCGACGTCTCGCGCCGCGGCGATTCATCGGTGGAGATCACCGTCGGTCCCTTTTTTCCCGGAATCTCGACGGGCACGATCTCGTCCGTGAAGCGCCCCTCATCAGCCGCCGCAATCGCCTTGCGATGCGAGTCGAGCGCGAACTGGTCCTGCTGCGCGCGCGTGATCCCCGCCTTCTTCGCGGTGTACTCCGCGTGGCCGCCCATGTGCACGTCGCAGAACGAGCACCAGAGCCCGTCCCTGATGAGCCCATCGACCAGCGTCTGGTCGCCGAACTTCACACCGTTGCGCAATCCGTAGGCGTAGAAGGGCGCGTTCGACATTGACTCCTGACCGCCCGCGACCACCGCGCTCACATCGCCCGCGCGAATCGCCTGCGCCGCGAGCATCACGGCCTTGAGCCCCGATCCGCAAACCATGTTGACGGTGAGCGCCGGCACGGTGCCCGGAATCCCCGCCGCGATCGCTGCCTGGCGACCGGGCGCCTGCCCGACGCCGCCCTGCAGCACATTCCCCATGATCACGTCTTCGATCGAGCCGACGTCGATCCCTGCGCGCGCGATCGCCGCGCGGATCGCCGCCGCGCCGAGCTCGGGTGCGCGCAGCGGCGCGAGCCCGCCAAGGAAGCGGCCGACGGGTGTGCGGGCAGCCGAAACGATTACCGGTGTGCGGTCCGAGCCTTCCATTCAATGATCCGCGAGCGGGTGAGGCGTGCCGGCGTGTGCCGGCCGCCCCGAAAACTATACCCCGTTCTCCAGCGGTTGTAGTGCGCCGGCCGGTTGCAGCGCGCGCGTCGCGATCTCGGCCGTCAATCGCTCGACGAGCGCGTCCACCGAAATGATCTCCTGCTTCTTCTCGGATCCGCGAAAGCGCAGCGCCACCATCCCCGCATCCGCCTCACGCTTCCCGATGATCGCCATATACGGCACCTTCATCTTCGACGCCGCCTTGATGCGCTCGCGGTAGTCCTCGCGATTCTCCGCATCGTAGCCAACGCGAATCCCCGCGGCCGCCAGCTTCCGCGCGAGCGTCCCCGCCGCCTCGGCGACATCCGGCGTGATCGGGATGACCGAGATCTGCTCAGGCGCGAGCCAGAGCGGAAATGCGCCCGCATAGTGCTCGATCAGTCCACCGACGAAGCGCTCCATTGAGCCAACGAGCACGCGATGCAGCATCACCGGGCGATGCGTCGCGTTGTCCGCGCCGATGTACTCGAGCTTGAATCGCTCGGGGAGATTGAAGTCGAGTTGCACCGTCGGTCCCTGCCACTTCCGGCCGATCGCATCGATGAGCTTGAAGTCGAGCTTCGGTCCGTAGAACGCACCGCCACCCTCATCGATCGTGAACGCCTGCCCTCGCGCGGTGAGCACATCGGAGAGCGTCGTGATGGCGTAATCCCACACCTCGGGGGTGCCGAGCGCATTCTCGGGGCGCGTCGCCAGCTCGATGGTGTACGGATAGCCGAACACCGCGAGCATCTCGTGCACGAGATCCAGGAGACGCACGATCTCCGACGGTACCTGCTCCGGCGTACAGAAGACGTGCGCATCATCCTGCGTGAAGCCGCGCACGCGCAGCATCCCGTGCAGCACCCCACTCCGCTCGTAGCGATACACCGTTCCGAACTCGGCGAAGCGCAGCGGCAGGTCGCGGTACGAGCGCTGGTGCGACTGGTAGATGCAGATGTGTCCCGGGCAGTTCATCGGCTTGGGGCGATAGTTCTGCCCGTCTACGTCGATGGGCCCGAACATGTTCTCGGCGAACGTCTGCAAATGTCCCGAGATCTCGAACAGCTTCTCGTTCACGATGTGTGGCGTGTAGACGATGTCGTAGCCGTGACGGAGGATGAGCTCGCGCTCGAAGTCCTCGATCATGCGACGCACGACGCCGCCGCGCGGATGCCAGAGGATCAGCCCCGCGCCGATGCGCGCGTCAGTCGAGTAGAGATCGAGCTCGCGGCCGAGCGTGCGATGATCGCGGCGCTTGGCCTCCTCGAGGCGATGGAGGTAGGCGGCGAGATCGTCCTTGTTCCACCACGCGGTGCCGTAGATACGCTGCAGCATCTGACGGTGCTCATCGCCGCGCCAGTACGCGCCCGCGGTGTGCAGCAGCTTGAAGTGCTTGATGCGCGACGTGTCGGGGACGTGCGGGCCGCGGCAGAGATCGATGAACGGGCCATCGGTGTACGTTGAGATCACCTCGTCCTCGCCAAGCTCGGAGAGGCGCTCGAGCTTGAGCGGATCGTCGACGAACTTTGCCTCGGCGCCCTTGCGATCGACCTCCTCGCGCACGAACGCGAACTTCTCGTTCGCGGCGCGGCGCATCTCGTCCTCGAGCTTCGTCAAATCCTCCGGCGTGAACGGCTCGGCGACCTCGAAATCGTAGTAGAAGCCATCCTCGATCGACGGGCCGAATCCGATCGCGGCCTTCGGGTGCAGCCGTCGCACGGCCGTCGCAAGGAGATGTGCGGCGGAGTGGCGAAGCACATCGAGCGAGCGCTCATCCTTTTCGGTGAGCACCGTGAACGAGCCGCTCTCGCGCAGCGGCGTGACGAGATCTTGCACGGCGCCGTTCAGCTCGACGGCGACGGCGGCGCGCAGGAGCCCCGCGCCGATCGAGGCAACGACGTCGCGCGGCAGCGTACCGTACGCGACGGTGCGTGCCGAGCCATCGGGGAGGGTGAGCGTGAGCTCGTCGGACGGTCGGTCGATCATCGTGTGTATGGGTCCTGCGATGGTGGATCCCGGAGCGTTTTCGGGCGTCGAAAGCGGCGCTGCATGGCCTTCTTCTTGCACCCGCACACGGCTCGACTGCTGCCAAGTTATCCTTACGTTCGTACCTCCGCCACAGGGCTGGCTATGAAGCGGATTCGCTTACACGACGACGAACCATCGATTGGCAGCATCGCTGCCGGCGTCACGCTCGGTGCGCTCGCGGGATTTGTCGTCGGCATCGTAGTCGCTCAGAGAGTCGGCGGCTTCGCCGGATTGTCGTCGAGCATTCGGGAACGATTCGACACGCTCATGCATCGCGGCGATGGCGCGGAGACGCATGCCGATGAGGATTTCGAGGGCGATGAATCGGACGAGTACGAGGAAGACGACGATGAGTTCGACGCCGGGGCGGCGGGCGACTCCGCACTCGAAGAGGGCGTGCTGCGCGCCTTCCGACGCGACGCGGTGCTGAGCGAGCGCGCGATCGACATCGGCGCGATCGGCGAAGGGATCATCGAGCTCTCGGGATGGGTGGAGACGCACGAGGAGTCCGAGCATGCGATGGCGGTCACGCGCACGGTGCCGGGCATCGTGACGGTGGTGAGCCGGCTGTTCATCGGCGCCGAGGAGCAGGACGTGTCGGATCTCGATGAAGACGAGCTGGACGAGGGCGCGCCAATCCCCGGCGGTGTGTGGGAAGGACAGCGCGTGGGGACGGGGCGTCGCCGTCAGGGAAATTCAAGCGAGCTCGATCGGCACGCCGACCCGAAGCCCGTGCTCGAGGGGAAGTGGCTCGATGAGGATCACGCGCTCGACGAGGCTGCGGGACCGATCGAGGGGATCGCCGGGCGCCGGCGTGGACGCAAGGGGAAAAGCGCCGACAAGCCTGCGAGCACGAATGGTGACGATTCCGGAGTGCCGTCGCCGAGCTGATGTTGCGCTGATCGTATATCGGGCAACGCATTCGAACGGGCCGCCAACGCGGCCCGTTCGTCATCCGGTTAGTTTTTTCGCATGACTGAACCGCTCGCGCCGCAGTTCGACTTCGCCTCGGTCGAACGGGAGATTTACGCGCGCTGGATGAACGCCGATCTCTTCACCGCGCGCGCGGAAAATTCCGTGCGCACCGGCGGCGCACGCGAGCCATTCACGATCGTGATCCCGCCGCCGAACGTAACGGCGGTGCTACACATGGGTCACGGGCTCAACAACACCGTGCAGGATGTGCTCGTGCGCTGGCGCCGCATGGCGCAGGACGAGGCGCTCTGGGTTCCGGGCACCGATCACGCCGGGATTGCCACGCAGAACGTCGTCGAGCGTCTCATCGCCAAAGAAGGCAACTCTCGCTTCGATCTCGGTCGCGCAGCGTTTCTCGAGCGCGTGAGGGAGTTCGTCACCGAGACCGGCGGCGTGATCCTCGAGCAGCTGCGCGCGATCGGCAGCTCGTGCGACTGGTCGCGCACCGCGTACACCTTCTCGCCCGAGCTCTCGCGCGCCGTACGCGAGGCGTTCGTGCGGCTGCACGAGGAAGGGCTCGTCTATCGTGGTCATCGCGTGATCCACTGGTGCCCGCGCTGTCTCACCTCGCTGAGCGACGAGGAGGCCGAGCCGCGTGAGACCCACGGCCGCTTGTACTACGTGCGCTACGACGCGGCCGATGGCTCGGACCGCTCGATCACCGTCGCGACCACGCGCCCCGAGACGATCCCCGGCGACGTCGCCGTCGCGGTGAATCCCGCGGACGCGCGCTATCGCGATCTCGTCGGAACAATGGTGACGCTGCCGCTCATCGGGATCGCGGTCCCGGTGATCGCCGACGACTATGTCGACGCCGCCTTCGGAACGGGCGCGCTCAAGATCACGCCGGGGCACGACACGAACGACTTCGAGGTTGGCCGCCGCCATTCGCTGCCGATCCCCGTGATCATCGACGAAGTCGGCACCGTGCGCGAGGTAGCGGACGCCGAGGGGCGCGTGCCGGAGTCGCTCAAGGGGCTGGACCGGTTCGAGGCGCGCGAGAAGATTGCGGAGCTGCTGCGCGACGCGGGCGCACTGGTGAAGACGGAGGTGCACCAGAACAACGTGCGCCACTGCTACCGCTGCGAAACGGTGATCGAGCCGCGACTCTCGGATCAGTGGTTCGTGAAGATGGAGAGTCTCGCGGCGCCGGCGCTCGCAGCGGTGCGCGATCGCACGATTCGCATCCTCCCCGAGCGGTGGGAAGCGGTGTACATCAACTGGCTCGAGGGAATTCGCGACTGGAACATCTCGCGGCAGCTCTGGTGGGGTCATCGCATTCCAGTGTGGTACTGCGACGCGTGCGGCGGTGATCCGATCGTGAGCCGCAGCGATGTCACCGCGTGCCCGACCTGCCACGGAGCGGTGCGACAGGACGAGGATGTGCTCGACACCTGGTTCTCGTCGTGGCTCTGGCCGCTCTCCACGCTCGGCTGGCCGGACGAAAAGTATGTTGATTTCAAGGCATTTTATCCGACGGACATGCTCGTCACCGCGCCCGAAATTCTCTTCTTCTGGGTCGCGCGGATGATCATGGCCGGCTACCACTTCGTCGGGCGCGCGCCGTTCACGACCGTGTATCTCACCGGCACCGTGCGCGACATGAACCACGTGAAGATGTCCAAGTCGCTCGGTAACGGCATCGATCCGCTTGATGTCGTCGGGCGCTACGGCGCGGATGCGCTGCGCTATACCGTGGTTGCGGGGCTCGGACTCGGCGCCGACGTGATGCTCGATCCGACGAATCTCGACCAGTCGTTCGCGGTTGGCCGCAACTTCGTGACGAAGCTGTGGAACATCGGGCGCTTTCTATTGATGAACGTGGGCGATGGAGCGGTCGTGTCGCTCGCGGACATCGCGCCGGATCGATTGACACGTGCGGACGAATGGATTCTCGACCGCCTCGATGCCGCGATCCGCGAGGCCAATGCGTCGCTCGGGCCGGCGCGGCAGGATGCGAGCGGCAAGTGGAGCGAGCGTGAGCTCACCCAGGGACTGCGACTCAGCGAGTACGTCGAGAGCGCGCGCCGCTTCGTGTGGAACGAGCTCGCGGACTGGTACGTCGAGGCCGCGAAGAATCGCGTCAGCGCCGAAGGTCCCGATCGCGATGTGGCGCGCGCGGTGCTCGTGCACGTGTTCGATCAGGCGCTGCGGCTGCTCCATCCGGTGGTGCCGTTCGTCACGGAGGCACTGTGGCAGCGACTCCCCGCGCGGGCCAGCGGTGAGTATCTCGCGCGCGCCGCGTGGCCGGTCGTCGGCGCGCCGCGCGCGCGCGCATCGCACTTCGAGCTCGCTCGCGCAGCGGTGAGCGCCATTCGGCAGATCCGAGCGGACTACAACGTCACCCCCGGAAAGCTCGTCGATGCGATCCTCATCGGACGCGACGAGCGCGCCCGCACCGTGCTGGGCGAGGAGGGCGCGGTCATCGGCCGTCTCGCACGCGCGACCATCGCGCCGAGCTCCGAGGCGCCCGACGGTGCCGCCGCGCACGCGCTTCTTCCCGATGGCTCGGAGGTCGTCGTGCTCCTCGCCGGCCTCGTCGATCTCGAGAAGGAATGCACGCGCGTGAGCACCGACCTCGCGCAGCTCGAGAAACAGCTCGGTGCACTCGAGCAGCGGCTCGCGAACGAGAGCTTCGTGTCGCGCGCGAAGCCGGAGATCGTCGACGCCGAGCGCAGGAAGCTCGAGGAGTGGACGATTCGTCGCGCGCAGCTCGCGAGCAAGAAGAGGACGCTGTGCGGCGCCTAGCGCTCCTCACGGCGCTCACGGTGCTCGGTGCCTGCGCGCAGCAGGGCTTCCCGCCGGGCGGGCCGCCGGACAAGATCCCGCCGAAGCTGCTCACGACCACGCCGGACACGAACGAGCGCAACGTCTCGGCGAAGGAAGTCGACTTTCAGTACGACGAGGTGCTGACCGAGCGCCCTGCGGGAGCGACATCGCTCGACGCGCTCGTGCTCATCTCGCCACGCGATGGTGCGCCGCGTGTGGGCTGGCATCGCTCGCGCGTCTCCGTGCGCGGGCACAAGGACTGGAAGGCGAACACCACGTACGTCGTCACCATGCTCCCCGGCATCGCCGACCTCCGAGGCAATGCCGACAAGCAGGGGTACGAGCTCGTGTTCTCGACCGGCCCCGAGATCGCCGGACAGACGATCTCGGGCACCATCTTCGACTGGCCGGCAGGACATCCGGCGCCGCTCGCCATCGTCGAGGCGGTGTCGCATCCCGACAGCACCGTATATATCGCGCGCGCGGACTCGATCGGGCACTTCGTGATCCCGCACATGCCGCCGGGCTCGTTCACGGTGTTCGGCTGGATAGATGCGAACAACAATCACGACCGCGATCTGCACGAGCTCCAGGATTCCGCGCAGGTCACGCTCAGGGACACCGCGAGCGTGGAGCTGCTCGCATTCATCCACGATTCGATCGGTCCGCACATCGTCACCGTCGAGGTGCGCGACTCGCTCACCGTGCATGCCACCTTCGACAAGCCCGTCGACCCGAATCAGAAGCTCGACAGTACGACCATCATCCTGCTCGCCGCCGACTCGTCGGTGGTGGCGACCAAGGCGATCGTCTCGGCGCGCGAGATCGACAAGCGGCGCGCCGACTCGACGGCGAAGGCCGACTCGATTCGTGCGCGCACCGATACGGCCTTCCGCCGGCAGTATCTCACCCAGCATCGCGTACCGACGGACACCATACAGCGGAACTCGATGCGGCGCGCGGCCACACTCGCCGCGCTGCTGCCGAGCAAGCCGATCCCGGTGACCGATCTGCTCATCAC
The DNA here is from genome assembly GCA_038237245.1 of Gemmatimonadales bacterium. Taxonomy (GTDB): domain Bacteria; phylum Gemmatimonadota; class Gemmatimonadetes; order Gemmatimonadales; family Gemmatimonadaceae; genus FEN-1250. Next base: position 22,370 of record JBBRYY010000015.1, read on the forward strand.
GCTGCGCGCACCGCTCAAGCCGGGGGCGCAGTACAAGATCGAGTCTCGCGACATTCACAACCTCATGGGCGTCGCCGCCAACTCGATTCGTTCATTCGATGTGCCGAAGCCTGCGCCGCCGCCGCCGCCGCCGAAGAACGGCGCGCCGCCGGCGCGCGGCGCGCGTGCCGGCGTCCCCGCGGCGCGAGTCGACAGCGCGCGCGCGGCACCCGCGGTTCCGATGCGGACGGCGCCGCCTGCGGACTCCACTCGCAAACCGTCACCCGCATGACCGAGCCCCGCGCCGCGCTGTTCCTCGATCGCGACGGAACCGTCAACGTCGATACGATCCACATGTCGCGCGCCGATAACGTGCGGCTCATCCCCGGCGCCGCCGCGGCGATCGCACGGGTCAACGCCGCCGGCATCCCGATCATCGTGGTGTCCAATCAGTCGGGGATCGGCCGGAGGCTCTTCACGGTGGCCCAGTACGAAGAGGTGCGCGTGCGCATCGACGAGCTCCTCGCCGCCGACGGCGCGAGTGTGCTCACGACCTATTACTGCCCGCACAATCCCGAGGTCGCGCCCGCCTGCGACTGCCGCAAACCCGGCCCTGCCATGTATCTACAGGCAGCGGCCGAGCATGATCTGGATCTCGCCACGTCGTGGTACGTGGGCGACCGGCTGCGCGACATCCAGCCCGCGAAGCTCTTTGGCGGACACGGCATTCTCGTGCCCCGCGACACTACGCCGGGCGGCGACGTCGTCGCCGCGCGCGATGGCTTCGCGATCTCGACCAACCTCGCCTCGGCGGTGGACCGGATTCTGGCGTCGCGCCCTCTATCGACTCCGCCGCGGGCCGGGTAGACTCCGCATATGTCGACGCGCTTGGCGGTGCTCGCATCGGGACGCGGCTCCAACCTGCGCGCGCTGTACGAGTTTCTGGCGCGCGGCGACCGCGACGCGCTCGCTCATGTCGCGCTGGTGCTCTCCGACCACGCGGATGCAGGCGCGCTCTCGTACGCGCGCGCGCACGACATCGCGTTCGCCGCAATCGACGGCGGCACGCTCGGCGGCGACCGTCTGCTCGCGGAGCTCGGCTCCCACCGCATCGACCTCGTCGTGCTCGCGGGCTACATGCGACTCATCCCCGAGGTCGTCGTGCATGCGTTTCGGGGGCGGATCGTGAACGTGCACCCTGCCCTGCTCCCCGCATTCGCAGGGCGCGGGATGTACGGCACGCGGGTGCACGCCGCGGTGATCGCGGCCGGCGCGCGCGTCTCGGGGGCGACAGTGCACTTCGTGGATGAACGCTACGACCACGGCGCGATCATCGCGCAGTGGCCGGTGCCCGTGCTCTCCGACGACACCTCGCATGCACTCGCCGCGCGCGTGCTGCGCGTCGAGCACGCGCTCTATCCGCCGGCGGTACTCGCGGTGGCGCAGCAGCGCATCTCGCTCGACGCGGGCGGTCACGCGACGCACATGTATCTCCCGAAGCTCGACGACGCCGCCTTCGTGCTCGACTCCCTCGACGATGCCGCGCTGCGCGACGCGATCGGCATCGCCCTCTCCGCCTGATCCTCCTCCCTCCGCCATGCCTCGCGCCCTCATCTCCGTTTCCGACAAGACAGGCGTGGCCGAGCTGGCGCGCACACTCACCTCGCGCGGCTGGGAGATCATCTCCACGGGTGGCACCGCGCGCGCGCTCCGAGAAGCGGGGATCGCCACGCACGATGTCGCCGACATCACCGGCTTCCCGGAGATGCTCGACGGACGCGTGAAGACGCTGCACCCCGCGGTGCACGGCGGGCTGCTCGCGCGGCGCGACCTGCCGGAGCACATGGAGGCGTTGGCGTCACATGACATCACGCCGATCGATCTCGTCGCCGTCAATCTCTATCCGTTCCGCGAGACGGCCATGCGCGCCAACGTGCGTCCCGAAGAGGTGATCGAGAATATCGACATTGGCGGACCGTCGATGCTTCGCTCTGCCGCGAAGAACTTCGCGTCGGTGTATGTGATCGTCGATCCCGCCGACTACGAGCGCGTGCTCGATGCGCTTGCGGCCGGCGCCGACGATCTCGACCTGCGGCAGCTTCTCGCGGAGAAGACGTACGCGCACACCGCGTCGTATGACGCGGCGATCGCCAGCTGGTTCGCAAAGCAGCGCGACGAGCGTTTCCCCGAGAGGGTGCCGCTGTCCTTCGAGCGGGCGCAGTCGCTGCGCTATGGCGAGAACCCCGGGCAGGAGGCCGCGTTCTACGTCGAGCATCGCGGCGCGGGGCTGGCGTCGCTCAAGCAGCGCGGTGGAAAAGAGCTCAGCTTCAACAACCTCCTCGATCTCGAGGGCGCACTCCTCGCGAGCGATACCCTCGGCGACGGCGCACCGTGCTGCGCCATCGTGAAGCACACGTCGCCGTGCGGACTCGCCGTCGCGCCGACCGCGCTCGAGGCGTATCAGAAGGCGCTCGCCTGCGACCCGCAGTCGGCGTTCGGGAGCGTCATCTCCTTCAACGTGCCGGTGGACGAGACGCTGGCCGACGTCATCTCGAGTCTCTTCGTCGAGTGCCTCGTTGCGCCGTCGTTCAGTGCGGCCGCGATCGAGATCCTCGGCCGGAAGAAGAATTTGCGCGTCCTCGAGGGACGCGCAAAGTGGGCGCCCGGCGCGCTCGACTTCAAGCGCGTGCGCGGCGGCGTGCTGGTGCAGGATCGTCCATCGATCGACCGAAGCCTGCAGAGCTGGAATGTCGTGACGACGCGCGCGCCGAGCGATGCCGAGCGCGACGATCTCCTCTTCGCGTGGCGCGCCGTGGCAAGCGTCAAGTCGAACGCGATCGTGCTCGCGCGCGGCGGCGCGACGATCGGCATCGGCGCGGGGCAGATGTCACGCGTCGACGCGAGCTTTCTCGCGGTGCACAAGGCACGCACCACCGGCTTCGATCCCGCGGGCTCGGTACTCGGCTCCGACGCGTTCTTCCCCTTCCGCGACGGCGTCGATCACGCGGCCGAGGCCGGGGTGACGGCGATCATCCAGCCTGGGGGATCGGTGCGCGACCCGGAAGTGATCGAAGCCGCGAACGAGCGCGACATCGCCATGGTGTTCACCGGCTCGAGGCTCTTCCGCCACTAGCCACCAGCCGCGTTGCCTGCGGCTGGCGAGCCGTCCATCTTGCACAGTTGATCCCCGCCGGCGACGACGCCGGGGCCGAGCGTTTCCGAACCCGAGCATATGCCTCCGAAGAATACCGATCTCGACTACCGTCCGTCGTATCTGGCCGCGACGCTCACCTCGCTCGCCGTGTTCGCGCTCTACTGCGCGACGCTGGCGCCCTCCACCGCGATGTGGGACACCAGCGAGTACATCGCGGCCGCATACGTGCTCGGCATTCCGCATCCGCCGGGCAATCCGCTGTTCGTGCTCATCGGACACGTCTTCGCGATTCTGCCCATCGGGATGAGCGTCGCGAAGAAGATCAACATTCTGGCGGCGCTCACGAGCGCGGTCGCCGCCGCAATGTGGTTCCTGATCACCGAGCGCATTCTCGTGGGGTGGCTTCTCGACCGCTGGCAGCGGATCCTCGGCGGTGTGCTCGCGGCGCTGATCGGCGCGACGGCGTTCACGGTGTGGAATCAGTCGGTGGTGAACGAGAAGGTCTACACCGTCTCGTTGATGGGGCTCGCGATCATCTCGTGGCTCACGGTGCGCTGGTCGGACGATCCCGATGGTCCGTACGCGGACCGGCTGCTCGTACTCATCGCGTATCTGCTCGGCCTCGGCTACGCAAATCACATGATGGGCTTTCTTGCGGGGCCGGCGGTGGTCGTCGCGGTCGTCGTGCGTCGGCCCGCGACCCTGATGCGCTGGAAGTTGATCGCGGTGAGCATTGGCGCGCTGCTGCTCGGGATGACGCCGTTCCTCACGCAGCCGATTCGCGCGAGCCACTTCCCCGCGATCAACGAAGGGGAGCCGACCAACTGGAACGCCTTCCTCTACAACTTCAATCGTGGACAGTACGGCAAGCCGGCGCTCCTCGACCGCCAGGCGCCGTTCATCGACGGGCAGCTCGGCATGTACTGGCTGTATTTTCGCTGGCAATGGCTGCGCGATGTGAAGGACCAGTGGCCGAGGTTGCAGCAGAGCCTCGGCGCGGTGTACATGCTGCTGGGCCTCATGGGCGGCTGGGTGCACTTCAAGCGCGACCGCAAGTCGTTCTGGTACCTCGGAACGTTCATGCTGACGCTGACGCTCATCCTCATCTACTATCTCAACTTCAAGTACGGGCACTCGCAGTGTCTCGCGCTCGGCAATCCGTCGGACATCAACTGCGAGGTGCGCGACCGCGACTACTTCTTCATCGTCGCCTTCTCGGCGTGGGGCGTGTGGACCGCACTCGGCCTCGTATACATCTGGGAAGGGGTCGCCTCGCTCTTCGGCAGCGAGCAGATGAAGATCGGGCGCGAGACAGTGGAGGTGCCGCGGCGCCAGTCGTGGATTTTTGGCTCGTGGATACTGCTGTTCGCGCTCTTCCCGCTCTTCGCCAACTGGCGAGCGGCGTCGCGCGCAGGACAGACGGACACCTTCGCCTTCGCGCATGATCTGCTCGACTCGGTGGAGCCGTATGGCATTCTGATCACCGCCGGGGACAACGACACCTTCCCGCTCTGGTACGCGCAGGAGGTCGAAGGTATACGCAAGGATGTGCTCGTGCTCTGCACGTCGCTTCTCAACACCGACTGGTACGTGCGCCAGCTCGTGCGGCGTCCCGTCTATCCATACGATGCGGCGAAGGGGCCCGCGGTGTATCGCGGCCGCGAGTGGCCGATGCCGAAGGGACCGCCGCTGCACATGACGACGGCGCAGGCCGACAGCATCCCCGAGTATCAGGAAGTGCGCGAGCCGATGCTCTTCAAGAAGGGATCGATCGAGGCGTCGATCAAGCCGCAGGTGCTCGCCAAGGCAGACATCGTCGTACTGCTCATGATCAAGGATGACTATCCGGCTCGTCCGATGTACTTCAGCCGCACGGCCGGCGGCTATCCGCAGGATGTGCTCGGGCTCGGCCAGTATCTCCTCATGCAGGGACTCGCGCGGAAGCTACTGCCGACGCCGCCGATGCCGGGAAAGGATACCGTGCTGCTGCAGGGTGAGGGATTCGTCGACGTCACACGGACGCACGACCTCTGGCACAACGACTTCACCGGCCCGGCCGCGGTGATCAAGCGTGGGCTCTGGGTCGACAAGGCATCGGTGGGAATCCCGTACATCTACATCACGACGGCCGTGGATCTCGCCGACATCGCTGCTCAACGCGGCGACAGCGCGGAGTCGCGCAAGCTGATGGAGACGGCACGCAAGCTCGCCGATGCGACGGACCTCAGCCGCCTGTTTGCCACGCAACCGCCTCCGACGGCGCCAGCGGTTCCTCTCGGTGTGGACAGCGGCAGCGGCGTGAAGATGACCGATACCGGCACCCACCCGCGGAAATGAGTCGGGCAGGCGCCGGCACGCAGCGGCGATGACGGACGCGGCGCCAGCGCACTACGAACTCTCTGCCGCTTTTCGCGAGGATCTCGCCGCGGTGGCCGACGCGCTGCACGCCGGACGCGCATCCACCCGATTCGACCCGCGCATCCTGCACACGGCGGTGCACCTGTGCGCCGTGCACGCGCGGTTGAATCGCTCGCCGCCGGAAAAGCTCGTGCGTGCGCTCAAGGAGCTCGTGCGAGAGATCGCTCTCGAGGATGCTACCGAAGCGTTCCGCGTGCTCTACACGGATCGCGTCATTGCCTGGGCGATCGAGAGCTACTACGAGCTGATCGAGCGCTAAGCTGGAATGCGCTGGCGATAAGCTCGTACGAGTGGCGACGCGCCTCGTGGTCGTGCGTGATCGTCACCACCATCACCTCCTCGGCCCCGTACTCGCGCGCGACCTCCTGGAGCCCGCTTCGCACGGCATCCGGATCGCCGACGACGGCGCGGCGTCCCATCGAAAGCGCATTCGGCGCCGCATGCTCGCCGAGAAAGGCGAGCGCCTTCTCCACGGTTGGAATCGCGATGGACGATCCTGCACGGAGCATCGTGATCGCCATGCGCATGCTCGAGGCGAGGAGCTGTGCCTCGTCGTTCGTGTTCGCGGCAATGGCGGAGACCGCGACCATCACGCGCGGCGCGGCGAGCTCCGCTGACGGAACGAACTGGTCGCGATAGAGCGCGGCAATCTCGGCGCCCGACGGATTGATGAAGTCGGCGAAGGCATACGGAAGCCCGAGTTCTGCCGCCCATATCGCGCTCTGATGCGAAGAGCCGAGCAGCCACGGCTCGGCGCGCTCGGGCACCCCCGGGAGCAGCGGCGCAAGCCGCCGAAACGGGTAATCGGGCGGCAGGTTGTCATGGAGGTAACCCAACAGCTCGATGAGCTGCTGTAGAAAATCGTCGGGCGAGCGTTTGCGACGATCACGTTGCAGCGCGAACGACGTCTCCGGATCGGTGCCAGCGGCACGCCCCAGCCCGAGATCGATGCGACCGGGAAAGAGGCCGGCGAGCGCGCTGAAGTTCTCGGCAACCTTGAGCGCGCTGTAATGCGGGAGCATGACTCCGCCGCTGCCGATGCGCATGCGCGACGTCACCGACGCGATCGCCGAGATGAGCACCTCGGGCGATGGCCCGGCGATCATGGGACTCCCGTGATGCTCCGCAACCCAGTAGCGATGGTAGCCGAGCGTCTCGGCGAGACGGGCGAGATCGATCGAGTTCCGGAGCGCGGAGGCTGCCGTCGTTCCCTCGGCAACTGGCGTCTGATCGAGCACGCTCACGCGAAGTGTGCCGAGCGGTCCGGCTGACGTTGACATTCTGCTCTCTCCCTCGGACGTGCCGCCGTGTATGACGTGGCGATGTAGACGGCATCATGGAGGATGAACGCCGGCAGGCACGAAGAGTTTCCGCTTGGGACGCAGTCAGCCGTCGAGCGCCTCGCGCACTGCACGAGCGAAGTCGTCCCGCATGAATGGCTTCTGGATGAACGCGGCGGTCGACGAATGGACAGCGCCTCGGCGCCGCTCGACGCCGGAAGGGGGAAGACGTTCCACACTCACCCGGCTCTGGGTGCCTATACGAGCCACACGCACTGTCGGTAAACGCAACCGTCGGTGGCGCCGCGACGCGCGAGATGCGATTTTTCTAACGTCGCTCACACGATTTATGCACGATTGGTGTATGTCTGCGGACTTCTGGGCAGGTGGCAGAGCGGTTGAATGCTCCGGTCTTGAAAACCGGTGGACCTTCACGGGTCCCGTGGGTTCGAATCCCACCCTGCCCGCTGGCGTTGTTCGATGCTCGTTTGAGCGGTCCCCTCACCGCCGCAGGAGGCACCGCTACTCGCTCGCCGGGGCGCACTGCTGTCGCTCCTCGAGTGGCCCCGACTTCGGTATCGCGAGGTCGCTCGCCCGCGCGGAGGGGAGCCTCGTGCTGTCCGACAGATCGTAGAGGTAGAGGCGGACGATCGTCGGCTTTCCATCGACGTCGCGGCCGAGCGACGTCGTGCTGTCGCGCAGCGTGCCGATCGCGTCGAGATAGCGAAGCATCAGCTCGCGCTCGCCGAGTCGCCACGATTCGTGGGCGAAGAGGACCCACACGCGCGCGCGTCCTCGCTGCGCGTCGAGCTCCGTGAGATAGCCTCGAGCATCGCCGCGATGACAGCCGCCCATTACGGCGCGCGCGGGAAATGGAGCGACCAAATCGTAGAACGTGTACGCCGGAACGGCGCCGTAGTAGACGTAGACCGCATCGCCGGCCGCGCTCTTCGCACGCAGATAGGTGAGCGCTGGGGTGATCTCCTCGCGCCGATACACTGGCGGCGCGGTGCGCAACGCCAACGCCTCGACCACGAGGAGGAAGATGGTTACGCTCACGAGCACGAGCGACGCTCCGCGCGGCGCAGGGATGAGCGCCGCCATCCCGGTGATGCCGATCGTCGACAGCAGCAGCAGCGAGGGAATGAGATACAACGCGAGCCGGTCGCCAAACGGATACAGATGAGTCGCCGATGCGCCGAGTGCGACGACGAGCGGCGCGAGCAACAGCGTGAGCTCGCGCCAATCCGTCCGCCAAGTCAGGATCACTCCCACCGCGGCGAGCAGCACGCAGGCGAAGCCGATGCTCGTCGGAATTCCCAGCTGGTTGCCGAGGATGAAGGGGGCACGCTGCACCGGCCACGCGACGCTCGATGGATGCGCGAGCGACAGCGGCCAGAATCCATCGCCCCAGAACACGCGCATGAAGTGCTGCGACGCCGGGGTGAGATGGCGAAGCGAGACAAGCGTCGCGCCGATCGCGCTCAGCCCCCACGCAGCGACGACGCTCGCGATCGACCCGAGTGCGCGCGGCTCACGGCCCGCGCTCGCGCCGCGCGCATCGATGTACGTCGCCATCAGGAGCGCGCCACCCAGCCCCGCCACCACGAGCACCGCCGGCTGCGAGAGCCACACGGCCAGCGCACCGATGATCGCCGCGCTCCCGAGCGCGCGCGTCCGCAACCTTCCATCCGAGAGCTCGAGCGCCACGAGCAGCAGCACGAGCGCGATCGCGACATCGCTCGAATATTGCTTCACTTCCGCCGCGTAAAAGAGTACCGGCCGCGCGAAGGCGAAGGGGATGAGCACCAGCGCCACGCTCGCCGGCGGAAGCAGGCGCCGAGCTACGCGCCAGAGCAGCAGCAGCGCGAGTATTCCGCAGAGCAGCGGATAGACGCGCAGCGCGAGCTCGTTCGCGCCGAAGATCGACGCGGTGACCTTCTCGATCAAGAGAAAGCCGACCGGTGCCGCCTGATTGTTCGCGAGCGGATGCAGCAGGAGGTGCGCATAGCCGCGCGAGACGATGTTGTTCGCCACCGCCGCCTCGTCTGACCAGAGCGCGCTCCGGCCGAGGTACTGCCAGAGGCGCAGCGCGATTCCCGCGGCCACGACCGAGGCCGAAAGCCATGTGAATCCCTTCTCGAGCGCGCCTTCCCCTTCTCCTCGCTGGTACCGCATCGTCCCTCCGGTGACTATACTTGACGCCCGGAGACGTTTCCGGTTTCTGGAGTGGTGGCCGAGAGGCTGAAGGCGGCGGTTTGCTAAACCGTTATAGGGTTTTAAACCCCTATCGAGGGTTCGAATCCCTCCCGCTCCGTCGGCAGGTCCGTCAACCATCGGCGGACCTGCTTTTTTTCGCCCTATCCGCACATCCATGCCCGACCCACTCGCTCCACCTCGCGTTCGCTTCGCTCCCTCCCCCACCGGCTATCTGCACGTGGGCGGCGCGCGCACGGCACTCTTCAACTGGCTCTACGCGCGCCAGACCGGGGGCACCTTCCTCCTCCGCATCGAGGACACCGACAAGGCCCGCAGCACCGACGAGAGCGAGCGCGCCATCTTCGAAGGTCTCGAGTGGCTCGGCCTCAACTGGGAAGAGCAGGTCGTCCACCAGGCGCTCGGGCTCCCGCGACATCAGCGCGACGCGAACTTCCTGCTCGAAACGGGCGCGGCGTATCGCTGCTTCTGCACCGCGGCGGAGCTCGAGGTGATGCGCAAGGAAGCCGCGGCGCGCAAGGACAGCTTCAAGTACGATCGCCGCTGCGACCGCCTCACTCCCGATGAGATCGAGCGGCGCGTCGATGCCGGAACCCCATTCGTCGTGCGCTTCCGCGTTCCCGACGGGGAAACCGCGTGGGAAGACGCCGTGCACGAGCGCATCGCCTTCCCCAACAAGGACATCGAGGACTTCGTCATCCTCCGCTCGGACGGGACGCCCATCTACAATCTGGCCGTCGTCTCCGATGATATTGACATGGGGATCACCCTCGTCATGCGCGGCGACGACCACATCTCCAATACGCCCAAGCAAATCCAGCTCTACCGCGCCCTCGGCCATGAGCCCCCACGCTTCGCGCACGTGCCGATGATCCACGGCATGGATGGAAAGAAGCTGAGCAAGCGTCATGGCGCGACCGCCGTTGCCGATTATCAGAAGGAGGGGATTCTCCCGGGCGCGATGGTCAACTTCCTTGCGCTCATGGGCTGGTCGCCCGGCGGCGATCGCGAGGTGATGTCGCTCGAGGAGATGATCGCGCTCTTTTCGCTGGACGGGCTTCAGAAGAAGGCCGCGATATTCGATACGAAGAAGCTGGAGTGGATGAACGGGCAGCACTTGAGCCGCATTTCAGCGCTGCAACTGGAGCCACGCCTCACGCCGGCACTTCTCGCTGCAGGGGTCGCCACGCAGGAGATGTTGATTTCGCGACATGAGTGGTATCTTGGACTGATCGACCTGCTCAAAGTGCGGGCGCGAACGGTACTGGACATGGTACGGCAGGCGACGCCATTTTTTCCGGGTAAGATTGCATACGATCCCGAAGCCGTCGAAAAGCAGTGGAAGGATCGCGAGGGCACGAAGTCGATATTGATGGGCGTGCAAAGCCGGCTCGCGCAAATCGACGGGTGGACAGCGGAGTCGCTCGAGGCGTCGCTGCGCACATTTGCGGAAGAGCGTGGCATCGCTGCGGGCAAGATCTTTCAGCCGCTGCGCGTCGCGCTCACGGGTCTGACGGTGAGCCCTGGGATATTTGAGGTTCTTATTGCGATGGAGCCAGAGCTCACCGAAATGCGGTTGCGCGATGCGCTCGCGTTTCTCGAGACGGAAGCTGCCTGACGCAGGACGGTCCAACGAGCCCGGACCGAACGGACGTGCCGGAGATCCCCCAGTCGGGAATCTTTCGGCGGAGTCACTCGCATGGAGGAAGCATGCCGGACACGTTGAGTGCGGTCGAACAGAAGGTGTACCACTATCTGCTCGATTTCCTCACCGCCCACACGTATCAGCCAAGTGTGCGCGAGATCGGCAAGCGATTCCGAATCAAGTCGACGAAGACGGTGTCAGAGCTTCTCCACTCGCTCGAGCGCAAGGGCTACATCGAGCGCGATCCCTCGCGCTCCCGCGGCGTGAAGCTGCTCGGCTACGAGGCATCGCATCGCACACAGCCGATCCCGTTCTACGGGAAGATCGCCGCCGGCGATCCGATTCTCCTCCCCGAGCATCGGAAGGGATTCATCACCGTCGACCGTCGCTTCCTTCCATCGGAAGACGTGTTCTGGTTCAAGATCCAGGGTGAGAGCATGATCGGACGCGGCATCTTCGACGGCGACTTCGTGATGATCCAGCCTTCCACCGAAGTCGAGGAAGGGATGATCATCGCTGCGCGCATCGGCGAGGACGCGACGGTGAAGACGTACACGCATCGCGATGGTCAGGTCGTGCTCGTGCCCGCGAATCCCGAGGAGCACGAGATCGTGATTCGGGACGGCGACGACTTCGCGATCATCGGAAAGGTCTGTGGCGTCTTCCGGCCGTTCCAGGAAGTGCAGAACCACGAGGAGCTCGCGCTGGCCGAGGTGTAACGCTACGGGATCTGCGCCGGCTCCTGAGGTGGCGGAGGCGGTGCGGGCGGGGTCGATGACGGAGCGCTCGACTGCCCCGCATTCGGATTTTGCTGCGCCTGCTGCTCCGACTGCTGCTGCGCGTGCTTCGCCGCCAGCTCTGCTTTGTGCTCCAGATCCTTTCGTTCGCGGATGTGCTTCACCGCATCCTTGAACTCGTCGTTGTCCATCGCGCGCTGCGCATTCAGGTAGATCTCCTGGCGCTGGCTCTCCTTCATCCGGTCGTTCTGGTAGCGCGCGGGATTCCCCTGCACGTTGAGCGGCAGCAGCGCAAGCAGCGCCGTCGGCAGTGCGAGCTTGCCGAGGTAGATCTTCTGCGAGTCCATGCCGTATTTCTGGCCGTTCTTCTCGAACGTCCAGTCGCCGGGCTTCTTCCCGCTGTTGTAGAGCGCCATCGAGTCGTTGTGCGCAAACACGCGCGTGGTGAGCGCGCTGTCGAGACGCTCGGCAGATGTCTTCGGCGCGTAGTAAATGGGCCCAGTGGGCGCCCACACGCGTGGATCGCCGTACGACGGCGTCACGCCCTCGCCCGGGCCGCCGGCGCCGACCACCGGCCCGCTGCCTGATGCCGGCTCGGTGCTCACGGGAGGGGGCGGAACCGTGGTCGGGATCGTCGTTGGCGCGACGAGCGGTCTGGAGCGCACTTTCCCGCGAACGGGAACGTCGTCGCCGCCGCTCTGCCCCTTCGTGCTCGCCGATGTCGGCGTGGCGAGATAGGTGATGTGCTCGACCTTCGGCGGCTCGACAGGATGCATCGTGAGCCACTGCCTGATCGGATTCGGGATGGACAGGATGAGAACGAGCGCGGCGCCCACCACGACGTGGAGGGCGAGGGAGACGAGGAATGCCCCGTCGACGCGGCGCTCGGGCTTCTTCACGCGTGGCTCACTTCGCGGCAGCGAGCAGTCCGTTGAGGACGCGACCCGCGCGAACGGCTGCCTCGGCAATGCGCTCCGGCGACGCGATGAACGAGATGCGGAAGAACCCTTCTCCTCCCGCGCCGAGTGCCGATCCGGGCAGAACCACGACTCCTTCCTCGGTCAGTAGACGCTCGGCGAACAGCGCGCTCGGAAGCCCGTCGGGAAGCGGCAGCCAGAGGTACATCGTCGCCTTAGGTGCTACGCACGGAAAGCCGGCTTCGTTGAATGCCGAAACGGCAGCATCGCGACGCTCCTTGAAGATCGCGAGATTTCCGGGAAGAAAGCGCTCCCATGCGTCGAGTGCGGCGACACCGGCAGCCTGCACCGCCATGAACTGCCCGGTGTCGATGAACGACTTCACCTTCGCGAGCGTGCCTGCGATCTCGGGACTGCCAACGGCCCAGCCGCAGCGCCAGCCGGTCATGTTGTACGTCTTCGAGAGCGAATGGAATTCGATCGCGACGTCGCGCGCACCGTCGATCTCGAAGATGCTCGGCGGCACGTAGCCGTCGAAGGCGAGCTCCGAATACGCGTTGTCGTAGACGAGCAGGATGTCGTGCTCGCGGCAGCGCTTCACGATGCGCTCGAGATACTCGCGCGGCGCGATTGCAGCCGTCGGGTTATTCGGATAATTGAGATAGACGAGTCGTGTCCTGCGCAGCACGTCCCCCGGAACGTCGTCGAGCTCGAGGAGAAACTTGCTGCGTGGGCGAAGCGCAACCGTATGCACTTCGCCTTCGGAAAGGAGCGAGCCTCCGAGGTACGCGAGATATCCGGGCTCGGGGATGAGCGCGACGTCGCCGGGGCCGACGTACGCGAGCGCCAGATGCGCGATCCCTTCCTTCGAGCCAATGAGCGGGACGACCTCCTTCATCGGATCGAAGACCAGCCCGAAGCGCCGGTGCATCCAGCGCGAGACCGCATCGCGATAGGCTGGCAGCCCCAATCCGAATCCATACCGGCTCATCGACGGATTGTGCGCGGCTTTCACGAGCGCTTCGACTGCCTCCGCTGGCGGTGCGAGATCGGCATCGCCTGCGCCGAGATCGATGACGTCGACGCCTTTGGCGAGGAGATCCCGCTTCTTCTGCGGCATCGAGGCTAGGAGATATTCGGGGAGAGTCTTGAAGCGCGCGGTGGTGCGAGGCATGTGCGGTTGGATTGAATTAATTGCGCGTCAGCGCGGAGACTACGTTGGAAATGGTGCTGAATCCGACGACTTCTACCTCGACGACGTCGCCCGGAAGCAGGCGGCCAACGCCGGCCGGAGTTCCGGTGGCGATGAGATCGCCCGGCTCCAGCGTCATGATCGTCGTGATGTAGGCGAGGAGCATCGGGATGTGGAACGCCATGTCTGCGGCGACGCCGCGCTGCCGCTCCACCCCATTCACACGCGTGACGACGGTCAGTGAGTCGAGGTCGTCCGGCGGAGTGGCAACCGGGCCTACAGGACAAAAGGTATCGAAGCCCTTCGCCCGAGTCCATTGACCGTCGGTCTTCTGCAGGTCGCGCGCGGTGACGTCGTTGACGGCGCAGATTCCCGAGATCGCGGCTCGCGCCTCATCCTCGCTCGCGCGATAGATCTTCTGTCCGATTCTGATGCCGATCTCCCCCTCGAACTCCACCTGCGCCGACTGCGCGGGGAGCACAATGGCGTCGCTCATTCCGATTACGCTCGAGGGCGGCTTGAGAAAGAGCAGCGGCTCCTTCGGCACTTCGTTGCCGAGCTCCTTCGCGTGCTCGAGATAATTCCGGCCGACGCAGACGATCTTTCCTGGACGGATCACACGTGCTCCCGGGTGCTGTAGAAGTCCTGCAACTCGCGTAACACAACGTTCCACGGCGCCACCAGCCGGCGCGCCGGCGGTAGTGCCGCGAGGATGCCGCGACCGTAGGCCTTGGTGCTCGCCCGAGGATCGCATAACACCACCGCGCCCCGGTCTGTTCCGGTGCGGATCAGGCGCCCGAAACCCTGCTTGAGACGCAACGTGGCGTGCGGCAGCATGAGCTCCTTGAACGAGTCGCCGCCGCGCGCCTCGATCGCCTCGCTCCGCGCCGCCGTGAGGGGCTCGGTGGGAACGCGAAAAGGAAGCTTTGCGATGATGAGCCCGCGCAGCGCCTCTCCTGCAACGTCGACACCCTCCCAGAACGAGGCGGTGCCGAGGAGGATCGCTCGCCCGGATTCGCGGAAGCGGCGGAGGAGCACGTCGCGCGATTCCTCGCCGTGCACGAGAAGTGGCCAGCGCTCGGCGATCCCGCGCGCGCGCAGCTCGCGTGCGACCTCGCGCACATCGCGATGCGAAGTGAAGAGCGCGAAGAGCCCGCCGTCCGATGCGGTGGCGAGATCGATCGTCGCTCCGACGACGCAGCGAAGGTGCCCTGCGGGATCGACGTTCGGCGCGGCAAAATCAGAGGGCACGGCAAGCAAGGCTTGCCGGGGGTAATCGAACGGCGATGGAAACACCGCGCTCATCGCTTCGAGCTCATCGTCGTCGAGGCCGAGCTGCGCGCGCACGAAGGCGAAGCGATCGCCGCTGGCGAGCGTCGCGCTGGTGACGACGGCAGTCGTGACGCGCTTAAAGAGATCCTCGCGGAGAATCGGCGCGATGTCCAGCGGCACCGCGGTCGCCGCGACGTTGCGATCGCGCCCGCGAACCTCGAGCCACCGAACGAGCTGTGCCTCGTCGCCCGGCGCGGGAACGAGTGCGCGCTGCAGTGCATCCCCCGCGCTCTCGAGTCTGCGCGCGACGCCGCGAATCTCGGAGAGCAGCGACGTGACCCCCTCGCGCGGCGGACCATTCGCCTCCATGCGCTCGCGCACGAGACGCAGCCCATCCTGCAGCAGCGCGAGTTCGCGCAGCAGCGCACCGAGCGACTCCGCGAGCCCCGCCTGCCAGATCGGATGCTCGGCGAATCGCGCCGTGAGCCGCGCCACGGGCTCGTTCGACGACTGCAGATACTGATCGAGATAGTCGAAGACGAGCGTCGCTCGGTCGCGTGCGTTCTGCACCGCCGGCGCGAGATTCGACGTGAGGAGGTCGAGGCTCGCGGTACTCATCAGATCCTTCTGCGACTCGAGCTTGTGCGCGAGCGCGGAGAGCAGCCCTTTCCCTCGTCGCTCGAGTCGCGCGAAGAGCCGCTGCAGCCCGCGATTCGTCACCGTCGTGCCGAGATGCGACGACGCCGCATCCTCGAGATGATGTCCCTCGTCGACGATGAGACGTTGATACGCGGGGAGCACCGCGGCATCCGCCCAGTTCTGCGACGCGCGTCGCACCGCGAGGTCGCTCAGCAGCAGATGATGATTGACGACGATCACATCCGCCTGTGCCGCCACGCGCCGCGCGGCGAAGAGGAAGCACTTGTCGAAGTACGCGCACTTGAGACGCAGACACAAATCCGATTCCGCCGCCACCTCATCCCACAGCTCCGCCTTTGGCGGCGTCGCGAGATCGGCGAGCGAGCCATCCGCCGTGCGCTCCGACCACGCGCGAATCGCCTCGAGTCCATCGGCCGCGCCGTCGGCGAAGAGTCCCGGAGCCGAAGCCGATGCCTGCTCGAGGCGATACAGACAGAGATAGTTGCGCCACCCCTTGAGCAGCGCGAAGCGTACCGGCTGATCGGTGAGCGCATCGCGCAGAAAGGGCAGATCCTTGCCGACGAGCTGCTCCTGGAGATTGATCGTGTTCGTCGACACGACCGTGCGCTCGCCGTTCGCGGCGGCCCATCGCAGCGCCGGGAGCAGATAGCCAAGCGACTTGCCGACGCCGGTGCCGGCCTCGAGGAGCGCGATCCCGCCTTCGTTGTAGAGCGTCGCGATGGTGGACGCCATCTCGCGCTGCGCGGGGCGATCCTCGTAGCGCGAGAGCAACGCGGCAATCGGCCCGTCGGGCCCGAGCGCATCCGCGACGCCGCTCGCCTCGATCGGCACCACCACCTTCGCCTTCGGCACCTCGACGACGACGTAGATGTCGGACGCGTCGTTGTCGATGATCCCGAAGCCGATTCCGCCGTCGTGCAGCCGCGACGCGACCTGCAGATCCGCATCCGACGGCTCGAGCAGCCCCGACGGATGGTTGTGCACCAGCATCTCGCCCCGCTCGGCGACCGCCGGCAGCGCGAGCACACTCTGCACATCGCCACGCGCGACCACGCGTGCCGTGCGGATGACACCCTCCTCGTCGACGGTCGCGACGAAGCACACCTCGCGCCCGCCCGCCAGCCGGATCGCCGCGCGCATCCCCGCGGCGGCCGACGGTGCGAGTCGCGACTCCGCGCCGCCGGGACCGTCGTAGTGCGCCGAAGGCTCCCGAGCGGTGAGTGTGCGGCTCACGTCTTGAGCGGCTTCTTCTTCGCCGCCGGGAAGAGGACATTGTTCAGAATCAGGCGATAGCCCGGCGAATTCGCGTGCAGCGAGAGATCCGTCGGCGGATTTCCGATCGCATGCTGCGGATCCTCCGGATCGTGGCCGCCGAGATAGGTCCAGCTTCCCTTCCCGTAGTCGCCATGGATGTACTTCACCCACGGCGCCCCTGCCTCTTCCGCGAGGATCGTGTCGCCGGGCTTCAGCGTCCTGCGCATGAAACTCGTCGTCACACCATAGAAATCGGGAATGACCGAGCGATGATCCTGCACGAGCATCGACGCGACCGGATCGAACTTCGCGCTGAAGCCGAAGAGCGAGAAGGTGCCGAGCGGTTGCCGTCGACCGGGGACGTTTGCCTGGTGGCCGTCGATGTCGCTCATCGAGCTCACATACGGCGAGGGCTCGAGATGCGCATCGCGAAAGGCGAAGGTGCGCGTCCAGTCCATCTTCTCATCGGCATGCGGATCCATCGGAGTTCCGTCCGCGAAAACGCTCGCGATGTCGACGTGCTCGCCGGCGATCGCGAGCTCGAGCGTCTCCGTGGCGCCACACATCGCGAAGAGGAAGCCGCCGTTCTGCACATACTGGCGCAGATGCTCGGCGACATCCTTCTTCAACGCGGGGATGTTCGGAAAGCCAAGCGCGCGCGCCGTCGCGAGCTGCCGATCCTGCTGCTGCACGAACCACGGCGCGCCGCGATACGAGATGTAGAACTTGTTGAGCTGCCCGGTAAAGTCTTCGTGGAAGAGATGGATCCAGTCGTACTTCGCGAGCTCGCCGTGCTCGACCTGATCGTCCCAGATCGGCGTGTAGGGAATCCCCGCGTACTTGAGCGCGAGGGTGACAGCGTCATCCCACGGCGGCGAATAGGGCGCGGTGTAGATCGCGATTTTGGGCGCCTTCTCGAGCGGCACGGCATCCATGTTCCCGTTCGCCATCGTGCTTCGGATTTGCGAAAGCGCGCCGTCATCGAGCGGCTCGAAGTCGACGCCGTCGAGCCCGGCGCGGCGGCGAATCTCGGGGGTGTCGGGGAGCATGAAGGAGCCGCCGCGATAGTTGAGCAGCCACTCGGCCTTTCCGCCCGCCAGGAGCGCGGCGTAGGTCAGCCCATACGCCTTGAGATGATTGCCCTGCTGATCATCCATCGGGATGAGCACGTGCTGCGCTCGCGCGGCGCCGGAAAAGCACAGCAATAAACCGGTGGCAGCGCTCCAGAACCGCATGCTGAAAGCTAACATCCGGGCACTCCTCAGCTCTGCGGCGCGATCCCGTTTCGCGACAGCTCCAGCTCGCGGCGCGCCTGGGGAAGGAGGGCGCTCTGCGGGTAGGTCAGGATCAGATGCTCGAGGTGCTCGATGGCGGCCTGGTTCTGCCCGCCCTGTCGCAGCGCGCGCGCCCAGTCGAGCTCCGCCTCGGGCGCTTCCGGCGCATCGCTCGACTTCTCGACGATCGTGCTCCAGAGCGCGATCGCCTGCGTCTCGCTGTGATGCGCGGCGTAGAGCCGCGCGGCGGTCGCGAGCAGCAGCGGAGCGGCGTCGCCGAGCTCCGCTGCGGCCTTCTCGAATCCGGCTGCGGCGCCGGCGGTATCGCCGCGTGCGAGGGCGAGAAAGGCGCGCCCCGTCACGGGCGCCGTATCCGCGCGCGTGCGTGCGAGGAGCGCGAGCGCCGAGAGCGCCTCGGGCGATGACTCGACCTCGGGGCGCAACGACTTCCGCGCCGCCTTGAGATTGCCGTCGTACAGCGCGAGCCATCCGAGCGCATCCGCATCGCTCGAATCGGAATGCGCGAGCAGCTCGCGCGCCTTGGTGATGTCCCCGGCACGGATCCATCCCCACGCGAGCACACGGTCGAGCGGCGGCTTGTCCGCCGGCCGTAGAAAGCGCGCGTACGCAGCCATCACCGTCGACGCTTCGGCAACGCGCCCCATCTGGCTCAGCGCGCGCAGATGCACGGGAACGATCGTCGTGGCGGCCGTCGCGGAATCAAGGGTGCGCTCGCCGAGCGATGCGAGGAAGAGTGAGCCGGCGGCGTCGCCGCCGCGCAGCGCGTCGTACGCGGCGCGCGCGAGCGCACGCGGTTCCGGGCTGGCATGCTGCGCCGCCGCGAGCGCGTCGCGCGCGACGAGCCACGCCTCCACCTCTTCGGCCTTCGTCGCAAAGTCGCTCCACGCGACCACGGCTTCGCTGTCCGGCGGGAGGATACGGAGCGACTCCCATCCGTCGCGCGGCGTTCCCCACATGAGCTGCAGCGACGCAAGTACGCGCCGCGACGACACGGTGATGGGGGGTGCCTCGAGCGACTGCACGATCCCGGGACGCGCGCCGGCCGGCGCGGCGACGAGCGAGAACATTGCGGCCTGGTCGAGATACGCGTTGGTTTCGACGGCCTCGCGCCACGACTGCGCGGACAGCTCCCACATCCCCATCGCCGCGCGCAGCTGCGCGAGCTCGTACTCGAAGCCACGGCCGGTGCCGACGTCCTTCTGCGCCTGACGGAGCACGCTGTCCGCGGCGCGCACATCACCGTCGGCGATAAGAATGCGCGAGTACTCGCGCGCTGGGGTCGCATCGCCGGGCACATCGCGACGCCAGCGTTCGAACGCCTCGCGCAGCTGCGTGCGCTGGCCGAGCGTGCGAAGGGTTCGGAGCTGCGCTTCTCGAAGCGGCGCGAGCTCCGGTTTCGCGGCGATCGCGCGCTCGACCACGGGAAGAAATTGCTCGAGGTGGCCGAGCTGCGCGTCCATCCGCTCGAGGCCGAGGAGCGCGGGAACGCTCGCAGGATCGCTCGCGAGCGACTGCGAGTACGCCGCCGCCGCTTCGGCGAATTTCGAATCCTGCTCGAGTGCTTCGGCGCGCGAGTACGATTCTCCGCCGCCCTGCGCGCGCGCGCGGGACGTAACTGTACAGGCGAGCGCGACGAGCATTGCGGCAGCGCGAACGCGCATCACGCTACGGCTCGGCATTGATCCGCTTGAAATATTCCATTACCGACTGCCGCTCTTCGACCGAGAGTCCGCGAAGCTCGTTCCACGTCGGCTCGGGATACTTGAGCGCAGCGCGCCCCGTCGCGTTCGTGTTCGCCGGCTCGGCGATCTCCGGATTCGTCGCCGACTCCGATTCACGCTTGCCCGTGTCCTCGCGCTCGTCCTTCTGCAGCGAGAGCCCCGCGTCGAGCAGGCGATGAAAGAGGCGCTGCTGGCGATCGAGCAGTGGCGCATCAACTCGGCCCGTCTCGAGCTGTGACGCGATCTCCCGCATCTCCTTCGCCATCTGCGCCGCGTGCGCCTCCCCTGCGCCCGCCTCGTCCATCTTCTGCGCGAGTCCGCGCTGCGAGCGTGCGAGCGTGCGCGCCTGCTCACTCCCCTCTCCACCGGGCTGTCCGCCCGCGCCGGGCATGAGCGATGCTGACTGTCCATTCAGCGACCCCTGCTCCTTCGCGAGCTGTCGCATCTTCTCGATCATTTCCGAGAAGCCCGACGCCGACGATCCGTTGGCGGCCCGCTGCCGATCGGCCATCATCTTCGTTGCCGCATCGTTCAGCGACTGCGCGGCCTCCTCCATCGCGCCGGCGGTTTCCTGCTGCCCGTTGGGCGAGGCGTCCGATGTCTGCCTCGTCGCTTCCTGTACACGCTGCTGGGCTTCGCCGAGCGCGCGCTGCGACTGCTGGGAAACATGGGAGGACTGGCGCGCCGCGCGCTGCACTCCCTCGCTCACCTTCTCGACACCCTGCTGTACCGCGCTCTGATCTCCCTTGAGCGACGGCGATCCGCCCGCGCGCGCCCGATCCGCGAGCGCCTGCTGCTGTCGCGCGAGCTGCATCGTCTCCTGGATCGACTTGTCGAGCTCCTTCGTCAATCCATTCTTCCACTCCTGAATTTGCTGCTGTCGCGCGTCGGAAAGCTGCTGCGCGGCCTGCTCCATCTGCTGCGCGCCCTGCTGCGCGGCGGCGACGCGCTGCTGTTGCCGACCGCTCTGCTGTTGCTGACCGCTTTGCTGTTGCGCACCACTCTGCTGTTGCTGCTGCCCATTTGGATCCTGTTCGCCGTTTGCGCCCTGCTGCTTCGGCGCGCCCTGCGAGCCAGACTTCGGTGCCGCAGCCGCCGCCTGCTTCATCGACTCCGCACTCTGCTGCGCGTGCTGCGCTCCCTGCTGCAGCGACTTCGGCCCGCTCTCGGCCTTTTCCTGCTGCAGCCGCTGCGCAAGCTGCTTCACATCGTTCGCGAGCTGCTGCGCGCGCTCACTCTGCGGCCCCGCCTCCTTCCCTGCGCCGCTGTCCGCGCGCGCCATCTTGTCCGCGGTCGTGCGCTCCTGCTTCGCGAGATCCTTCGCCTCATCGCGCAGTGTCTGCATCGAGCCCTCGAGCGCCGCGCGCTTGAGCATCTCCGCACTCCGCTCGAGCTGCTGGCGCAGCGCCTGCTGGGCCTTCGCGAGCTGCTCCATCGATTGCCGCGCATCCTCCGGCGACTGCTGACGCGTGCTCTTCTGCACATCCTCGAGCTGCTGCTGCAGCTCCGGCGTCAGCGCCTGCGCGAGCATCTGCTGCGCCTCGGCGAGCTGGCGCGAGAGCGAGCTGTCGAGCGCCCCCGCGGCCTGCAGCTGCTTGGCGAGTGCCTGCGCATCCTTCTGCAGCGACTTCACCTGATCCTGCAACTTCTGCTGCTGCGACGCGAGCGCTTTCGCCTGCTCGGCTGAGCGGTACGACATGGTCGCCTTCTCGCCGCTCGCGTCGTCGCCCGATTTCCCTCCGCTCGTCGACGTGCGGTCGCGGCTCTTCGCAGCGTCGCCGGTCTTCTGTGCGAGCTCTTTCTGCTCGGCAGCCGCACGTGTCGCGCGGGCCGCCAGGCTGTCGCCCATCGCGC
This sequence comes from Gemmatimonadales bacterium, assembly GCA_038237245.1. Lineage (GTDB taxonomy): Bacteria > Gemmatimonadota > Gemmatimonadetes > Gemmatimonadales > Gemmatimonadaceae > FEN-1250. Next base: position 43,965 of record JBBRYY010000015.1, read on the forward strand.
GCGCGAGCTCCCGCTGCTCGGTGCGCGACGGCACGCGCACCACGAGCTCGCGGCTCACGGTCGTTTGCCGCCACGGCGAATTGTCCGTCGCGGCGATCGTGACGTGCAGCGCGTCGCCCGGCTGGAGCCCGCGCACCGCGGCATCGATCGTCGCACCCCCTGACCACTCCACCGCACTCGGTGCAGCCAGCGCCTGCTCGACGCCCGGCATCGCGGTGCCACTCGCCATCTCGCGCCAGCTGCGCATCGTCACCGTCGCCAAACCGTGGTCATCGCTTGCGGCAGCGCGCAGGGAGAGCTCGTTCCCCGCCATCGTCACCGTGTCGTGCGCGGGATCGACGATCTCGACGTGTGGCGCCGAGTCGGGGATGACGTCGACGTCGAGCGGCGCGGGCACATCGGCGACTGGGCCACGCGCGCCGCGCGCGATCCACATCCACTTCCCACCACTCGATGCATTCAGCCGTCCCGCGAAGTTGTGCCCATCGGGCTCGAGACGAACGGTGTCGCGTGCGCTCACGAGGGCGACGGCATCGAGTACCGCGCTCGCGCGTCCGCGGATGACGAGCGTCGTCCCGCGCGGCACGCGCACCGTCTCGCCAGCGGGCATGGGCTCCGCGGCGCGCCCGAGATACGCGGGATAGATCGCGCGAATGGCAACGTCGCCGACGAAGGGGCGGTCGGTGACGCGCACCATTACAGTATCCGTCTGCGTACGTCCATCGGTCGCGACGAGCGCAATGTCGGCGTCCAGCGGCCCGAGCGTAACGGAGACGGCGCCATCCGCGACATCGAGCGTGCGCTCGCTCCACGGTGCGCCGGTGGCGCGCGTGTGGAAGGCGATCGTGCGCCGCGACGGCGCGAGGATGCGCAGCCGCAGCGAGTCGCCGCGCATCACCTCGCGCGGCGGGTCTACGATGCGGAGCGGAGGGACGAGCGCGCCCGTCCACGCGCCTACGGGATGACTCATCGCGCGCCACCCGTCGGGTGCGTTGCGTCGCGCGCCGCCGAGCATCATGAGCGCGAGCATCGCGCATACCACCGCTCCCGCGCCCGTGATCAGCGCACCGCGGAGCATCGCCGGCGCAAGCACGCCCGAATGCGCCGTCAGCGATGCGCCGAGTGCACCGGCTGCGCGCTTGCCGAACGCACCCTGGTTCTCCACCTCGAGCGCGCCGCGCAACGAGCCATCGCGCAGCGCGCGCTCGCGCTCGATCGCGTGCGCGACCTTTGCGGGCGACGCGGCGCGCCGCACGCGCACGACCGTCCATACGAGCGGAATGCCGATCGCCGCGACCACGATCACCCACGCGATCGCCGGCGCCGCAGGCTCGCTGATCCACCGCGCGTCGCCGAGCCAGAAGGCCGCGAGCCCGGCGAGCAACGCCGCCGCGGCGAGCGAGAATGCCGCGCCACGCGCGCCCATCGTCGCCACCAGACGGAAGCGCTCGCGCGCGACGAGCTGACGCAGCGTCACGAAACGGGGCGGCTCGTCACCGCGTACACGAAGAGGTTGACACCCATCCGCAGCGCAGCCTCGTGCAGCGCCGGCGGATCGTGATAGACCTCCGTGTCTTCCCAGCCGTTGCCGAGATCACTGGAGAAGCTGTAGTACACGACGAGTCGATCGCCGATGAAGATGCCGAAGCCCTGCGCCGGCTTTCCATCGTGCACGTGGATCTTCGGCAGCCCCTGGGGAAAATCGTACACGATATGGTAGATCGGATGCGCGAGAGGGACCTCCACCAGCGGCCGATCCGGGAAGACGCGCGCGATCTCGCGGCGGAAGCTCGGATCGAGCCCGTAGTTGTCATCCGCGTGGAGGAATCCGCCATGCTCGAGATAGGCACGCAGGCGCACCACTTCCTCATCCGTGAAGTGGAGGTTGCCGTGTCCCGTCATGTGGAGGAACGGATAGTCCCACAGCCGGTCGTCCATCAGCGTCACGCGCGCCTCGGTGCGGCTCACCGGCAACGTGGTGCGCGCGGCGATCGCCGCGAGGAGGTTCGGGATGCTCGATGGATTCGCATACCAGTCGCCGCCCCCATCGTACTGCAGCCGCGCAATGGTCATGCGCGGCATGCGCTCGGGGGTAGCGGCCGTCAGTGACGCCACGAGCAGCAGTGCGATCGACGTTGTCAGTGCGCGACGAGTGGGCATGAATCACAAGGTAGCGGTACGATTGACGCGTCGAACGATGCGCAGGTCAGTCCTCTTCCTGGGCGAGCCTGTAGGCCACGTTGCGCGTGATCCCCTGCTCGGCCACCAGCGTGCGCGCCACGTCGCGTGCGCTGAGCCCGCCGGCGCGCAGCGCGCGCGCCTTCTCGCGCGCGGCGTTCTCATCCGCGACCACGGGCGGAGCGCCCGCGATCACCAGCACCACCTCACCCCGCGGCGGCGTATCGTCATAGTACGCCGCAAGCTCATTGAGCGTTCCCCGCCGCACCTCCTCGAACTGCTTGGTCAACTCGCGCGCAACGACTCCCGCTCGCGCACCACACCCCACCGCTGACAGATCGCGCAACGTGGCCGCTACCCTCGGCGCCGCCTCGTACAACACCGCGGTATGTGAAAGCGACGCAATCTCGGCCAGCGCGCTCGTACGCTCGGCGCCCTTTCGCTCGAGGAAGCCGAAAAAGGTAAAGCGCGCGGCCGAGATCCCACTCGCGACGAGCGCCGAGAGCAGCGCGGATGCGCCGGGGATCGGCACCACCCGCACTCCCGCGGCGATCGCAGCCGCAACGAGCCGCGCGCCGGGATCCGAGAGCAGCGGCGTGCCGGCGTCCGAGATGAGCGCCATCGACTCGCCCGCCACCATTCGCGCGACGTGCGCGTCAGCCGTGCGAGCCTCGTTGTGCTCGTGATACGAGAGGAGTGGCGTCTCCACCTCGAATCGCTGAAGAAGCGGCCTGGAATGACGCGTGTCCTCCGCGAGCACCACGGCCACACTCTTCAGCGTCTCCACCGCGCGCGGGGAGAGGTCGCCGAGATTGCCGATTGGAGTCGAGACGATGTAGAGCATCCCCGGCGCGTCGCTCATCAGATCCCGTGCGAATGAAAAAGCGGGCTCGGCGCAGTGAGGCGCCGAACCCGCAAAGTGCAGCCGTGGGCCGCCGCGTGGAAGCGGCGTCCACTATATCCCTGCTTACGCCCTGGCCGGAGCAGCCGTCGCGAGGTGCTGCTTCAGCTTCGCGTCGTACTCCCGCTTCGGGTGCGCGCCAAGGATCGTGTCCACAACCTTGCCGTTCTTGAAGAACAGCACGAGCGGGATCGACCTGACGTTGAAGCGGATCGCCGACTTCTGGTTCGAGTCGACATCCACCTTCGTCACCTTCACCTTGCCGGCATACTCGGCCGCCAGCTCATCGAGCACTGGGCCGATCATGCGACAGGGACCGCACCACGCCGCCCAGAAATCGACGACGACGAGTCCTTCGCCCTTCTCTACTTCCTGCTCGAAAGTGGCATCAGTTACCGCCAACGCGTTCGACATGCCTCAACCTCCACAGCGGGCCTCGCACGAGCGCTGCCCCACGTTAAATTTGTGCGCTCACATCCATATAGGGAGCGCGATTCTCATGCCACCCACCCCTCGTCGTGGAGCGCGCATCGCGCACATTGGAATCGCCGTGCGCGCGATCGACGAGATGCTGCCGTTCTATCGTGATCTCCTCGGACTCGACGAGCATCCGCTCGACGACTCGGATGGGGCCCGCATTGCCGGCCTTGCCGCCGGCGACCAGCTGGTCGAGCTTCTCGAGCCTCGCTCGCCCGACTCGCCAATCTCGAAATATCTCGAGCGCCGCGGTCCCGGAATTCATCACATCTGCTTCGCTGTTCAGGATCTCGACGGCACCCTCGCGCGTTGCCGCGACAAGGGAGTTCGTCTGATCGATGAGACGCCGCGCATGGGAGCGGAGGGGAAGCGAATCGCCTTTCTCCACCCAGCCTCCACAGGCGGCGTGCTGATCGAGCTCACGGAGGATTAACGCGTGGCCACTACCACGCGTTCCCCTTTTTCAGCGCTTTTGCTGGTTCGAGCAGAGGTCCTGCAGGGGGGCGAGCTGAACGTCGAGAATGTACCAGCGCTCGGACGGCCCCTGCACGGCCGTGATCTTCGTCTCGCGCGTCAGCGTGCCGCGCGAGAGCTGAACCGTGTAATCGTGCTCGCCGGGCTTCGGTGTCACGTCCGCGCCGATTTCGTACCGGTCGTGCGTGAGGTAGCACATCATCGTCAGCTCGCGCTTCTCGAGCTGCGAGCGGTCGACGACATCGCGGGCCGCACCGCGCTCGCTCCCCCAGATCGCCGAGAAGGCCTGCAGGTCCTGCGCGCGCGCTGCGGCGAGGAACTGCTCCACCGCGATTCGGGGAGCCGCCGCGCCGGTCATCTGCCCGGGCGACCCTCCGCCACGACCAGTACTCCCACACGCGGCCAACGTGAACATCACGCCTGCCGTAATCATGCTCACCTTTAAATACTTCACCGAAGTCTCCGCTATCGTCGTGGGCGAACCTAACTACGCAGGGCCATGCCAGCAACTCACCAGCGTCTCTATATAAACGTCGACCATGTCGCGACGCTCCGCCAGGCGCGCCGCACCGACGAGCCCGACCCGGTCGCGGCGGCAGCGCTCTGCGAAGACGCCGGCGCCGAGGGGATCACCGCGCACCTCCGCGAAGACCGCCGCCACATGCAGGACGACGATATCATCAGGCTCGCAAGCTCCGTACGCACCGTGTTCAATCTCGAGATGGCGCTCACGGAGGAGATGCTCACCATCGCCGAGCGTCTACGTCCCTACCAGATCACCCTCGTACCCGAGCGGCGCGAAGAAGTGACCACCGAGGGCGGCCTCGATATCTCGCGCGATCCCGAGCGACTCCGCAGCGGACTCGCGCGGTTGAAACGTGCGGGGGTGCGTACGAGTCTATTCATCGACCCCGAGGGTGAGGCCGTTCAGCGGTCGCACACCCTCGGCGCGGACGCGATCGAGCTGCACACTGGAAGCTACGCGCACCATCCGGACGACGAACACACATTGCGCGCGCTCGTCGACGCGGCCGAATTGGGCCGCTCCCTCGGACTCGCAGTACATGCGGGACACGGACTCACCGTTCGCAACGTTGGCCCAGTCGCGGCGATCGCCGCCATCGAGGAGCTGAACATCGGACACTCGATCGTAAGCCGCGCCATCTTCGTCGGGCTGGCTCGCTCGATCGCCGAGATGCGCGCGGCGATGGACGCCGCCGCCCGCGGCGCCGCGCGTTGACCATCCCGGCCGGAAGGCCTAGCTTGCCCGTGCGCACACGAGCGGAGCAGAAATGACGTCGCCTGATGGGCTGCTGCACTTTTTCGTTTTGGAAGCGACCGATTACATCGATCGCCTCGATTCGCTCCTCACTTCCTCCGGCGAGGAGGGTCCCGACGCGAGCGCCTTCGGCCGCTACGCCCGCAACTTGCGCGGGAGCGCGACGATGTCGCGGCAGATGGGGATCGCCGAGGTCGCGAGCGCGCTCGAGCGCCTCGCTCGCGCCCTTCGCAATCGTGCCGTGCGCTGGGACGCCACCGTCAGCGGCGCCGTCGTCGCCGCGGTCGACGATCTCCGCATTCTCGTTCGCGCGATCCGCACCCCCGGCGCCGACGAGAGCGGCCGCGTGCGCGCCCGTGTCGAGGAGCTCGGCACGCTCGTGCCGGCGTCGGTCAGCGCATTCGCGACGCCCGCGCAGAGCCAGCCCACCGGCGCGATCACCTTCCTCGCCGGCGAGGCCGCCGAGCTCGCGCGCGCGATCGACCATCTCGTCAGCGCGCCCGAGGACGACACGGCCCGCGCGCATCCCGCCGAGCGTGTGCGCGCCCTGCGCGGCGTTGCCGAGCTGAAGGACATCCCCGCACTCGGCGAAGTCGTCGACGCGATCGAGAACACGCTCAAGACGCTCGAGCTCAGCACCGTCCACGTCGCGAGCACCAAGCAGAAGACGCTCCTCACCGCCTCCGCCGCGATCCTCCGCCGCATCGCGCGCGACATCGCGTCGCGCGGCCGGGCATCCGATGACATGCCGGAGCTCGCGTCGTTCAAGGCGGCGCTCGCAGCCGTCGATCGGGATGTCGGCAAGGGCGATCGCATCGTGCCGATCGCGCAGCTCTTCCACGACGACGAAGGCCCGCACATTCTCACGACCGCCGCGCAGCCGCCCACCAGCGCCGCGGAGCGCTTCCGTCTCGAGGTGGTGAGCCTGGCCGAACATCTGCGCGGCGTCGTGGCGCAGGCGCGCGCGAATCGCGCCCCCGATCAGCGGGAGAGGAATCAGCGCGAGCTTCGCACCGCTCTCCGCGCGACCTGCTTCTCGGCCGAGTGGAGTGTGCGCGTGGCGACGCTGAACGATGCGCAGATGGAAGCGCTGGACCGCGCGGCCGAGCTGCTCGCGAATCCGGCGACGCGGCCGGAAGAGGTCGCGCGCGGGCTCGAACGCCTCGCGGCCC
>JBBRYY010000016.1:0-45839 GCA_038237245.1 Gemmatimonadales bacterium
CGTACATCGAAAGCTGGTACAATCGCCGTCGTCGGCACTCGAGCCTCGGCTATCTCAGTCCCGCGCAGTACGAAACCCAGCTCTATGCACAGGCGGCATAATCGTTCGTAACCCTGTGTCCACTAAACCGGGTCAAGCCCAACTGCGAGTGCTGCTAGTTGTACAGGCTCAGGCGCGCGGGGGTGCGACGACGGGCTTCGCGGTGAGGATCAGGCGGTCCGGCGCGGGGCCGATATAGCGAATGGGCCAGCACGTCGTGAGCGTGAGCTCCGGCGTGGCTGAGGGGAAGAGCGACGGCTCGTAGCGCCCGACGATCTTCCGGGCTGTGATCACCCACGTGGTGCGTGCCGTTCGGGTTTCCGTTATCACCGTGTCGCCGATGACGACGCGGCCCAGCGAGTGGAAGTGCCTGTCGCGATGGGCGGAGATGACGGCGTTCCCCGGCTCGCCGGGCGACGCGGTGCCGGGAAAGTGCCCCGGTCCCGCATCGAGCTCGTCGTCGCCTACACCCTCGGCAATCACCTCGTCGAGCGTCACCGCAGGAATCATCAAGCGTCCCACCAGCGCGCCGGTGACGTACGTCGTGTGTGCTGGCGCCGACGTCAGCGACGCCCCTGCACCCGCGCGATGCGCCTCGAGCGCTGACCACGCCGCCCGCGCACTATCCCGCTCGATCGCGCCGCTCGCGTATCGGTAGCCGACGTAGAGCAGCACCGCCGCGCCGGCCGCAACGAACGCGGCGCCAAGCGTGCGCCGCACGCTAGTCTCGACGAAAGTGCATCGCCCCTGCCGGCGGTTTCTTCGCGGGCGGAGCGGGGGCGGGCGCATCGCCCGTGAGCCCCGTGCTGTCGTGCACCTCGACGGTGCCGATGGATGCCGCGGAGTCCGCACGGACGCGCGCGTTGCGATTGAGGATCACCGAATCCTTCATCACCACAGTCTTCGCGGAATCGGGCTTCATCGCCTTCTCGAGCGACGCGCTGTCGGCGGCAGGGATGGAGACGCCAGAGGCAGAGTCGACCCACTTCTTCATGTCGGTGACGCGCGCCGCGAGCGCGACCGTCGCACGGCGCACGGAATCCTGCCTCATGACGGTGTCGACTTTCGCTTTCGCCCGCGGAGGGATGATGGCGGCGGTAAACTGCGCGCTCGCCACAGCCGGAATCGTCAGCGCCATGAGGGCGCAGGTGAGCAGCGAAAAATGATTCAGGCGCACGACGATTCTCCGGTGAAACGGATTGTGGAAGCCACCTGAAAAGGCAGGATTAGTGCCGCGATCCAGGTGGCTCGCTCACCATCACGCGTCCTGAAACTCGTCCGCCTTCGAGGTCTTCACGAGCTCGCGCTCCTTCGACGTTTTGTCGTACATCGCGAGGACCTTGATTGTTTCCCCAGCATAGCAATCGAAGGTCTTCGTGGCGCCCTTGATGACCTCGATCTGATGTCCATCCTCGAAGCGAAGCACGACGTTCGGATAGTCCTTGTTCTCGTACTGCTTTCGGAGCTTTTTCGGAGGAGTGGGCATCAACCGTCAGATTTGGGGTGGGCGCTGCTGGGTGAAGATACCGCGTATCGGAGCCGCACTCAAGAGAACGCCGTCTGCTATCGTACACACTGGGCCCCTTCCTTGCACTCCTCTTAGACGGAAGTTCTAGCTCGCCCCTCCTATTCAAGGATCATATGGCCAAGCTCACATTCGCTTTAGCGGCACTGGTGGCACTATCCCTGGCCGGCACGCGCGTTCAGGCTCAGGAGGGGCAACAGCTCGCCACGCTCGATCAGCCAGCGGTCGCGCAGGACGCACCAACCGTCGTGCAGGATGCGCCCGCAGTCGCCGCTGATGTGCCGGAAGTCGCCGAGGAGGCGCCTATAATCGCACCGGTCGACGCGCAACTGATGGTAGCGGACGCAACGCCCACGATCGCGCAGGATCCGCCGGTTGCCGCCGATGTCGCCGCGCCGACGGGCCCGAGCATGGATGCCTCCACGCTGTCCCCGCGCGTCCAGAGCCACGATGCACAGAGCGCAAATGCCATGCGCCGCCCATCGCGCGGCAGTGGCGTTGGCCTCATGATCTTCGGCGGTGCGGCGCTCATCACGGGACTGATCATTGGTGACAATGCCGGTACCGTCATCGCCGTCGGCGGCGCGCTCGTCGGGCTCTATGGACTATACGTCTACCTCGGTCGTCCTACAGGTATGGAGCAGGGGAGCCGCATCGGACTCGGCTACAAGCTGAACACGAACTGACCCTCCGGCGGCACCGGCCGCTCGCTCCGACGATACTCAGCCCAGCCCACGCGCCTCTCGAGGCACGTGGGCTGAGCTTTCGGGAACAGGAGGAAGCGTGTGACGGTGTCTTGGCTCGCTCCGCATCGAACGGCCCTGGTCCTCGGTGGTGGGGGGCTGAAGGGCTTTGCGCACATCGGAGTCATGCGCGCGCTCGAGGAGCGCGGGATAGTGCCGGTGCGTTACGCGGGGACGAGCATCGGCGCGCTGATCGCGGCCGCGCGCATCGGCCGTATTTCGCTCGACGAGATGGAGCGTCGCGCGATCTCCGTGTCGAAGCGCGATCTCTTCCGGCTGAATCGCGTCGGGATGCTCATGGACCGCTCGCGTGCGCCGTCGCTCTACCTCGAGCAACCGCTGCGCGATCTCGTCGACTCCGTCGTTCCGCACCACAGCTTCCGCGAGCTCGGGAGCAGATTGCTCGTCAACACCGTCGATCTCGAGCGCGGGACGATCGTCGTCTGGGGGCTGCCGGGGCTCAACGACGTGTCTATTCGTGACGCCGTCTACGCCTCGTGCGCGCTCCCCGGTTTCTTCCCGCCGGCGGTCGTCGGCGGCCGCGTCTGCGTCGATGGCGGCACCATCGACAATCTCCCAACCGCCATCGCATCGCTCGGCGTCGACGCGGTGATCGCGGTCGACGTCGGCAACACGGATCTCGGACGCGCGCAGGACGTCTCGAACCGTGGCTTCGCCGCGATCTACATGCGCGCGGCCTCCGTGATGATGCACGCGTTGCAGCTCAATCCCCTCGCCACGTGGATGGGGCCTCCGATGCTGCTGATCCGTCCGCGCGTCGGGCATCGCGAGTGGTTCGGCTTCTCGCACGCCGAGGAGATGATCCAGGCGGGGTATGACGGGACGATCTCGGCGCTGGACGAGCTGGAGGACGGGCCCCTCGTGCGGAATCTGATCTACCCGCGGCGACGCATCCGGGTGTCGGTGAATCGGGAGAAGTGCATTGGCTGCGGCGTGTGCACGGCGCTCGCGCCGCGGATCATGAAGATGGATTCCGAGCACAAGGCGTTCGCGGCTATTCCGGAGCATGAATGGTCGCCCGCCGACGGCGAGTTCGTCGGGCACTGTCCGACCGAGGCGATCACAGTCGAATCGATCGCCACTCGCAGCCAGACGACGCGGCCAGCGGAGCAGGCGACGGTCGACCGGTAGATCGTCGGTCGACTCAGTCCCTGCTAGCACTATTAACGCTCGGCGCCGCGCTCGCGCGTTCGAAGTCCGCCGACTTTCAGGCTGCGAGCGAGTCCGCCGCTCCAGCGGCATCCCAGCCGGCCCGTCACGCATCATTTGAAAATGGCGGTGCCGCGGCCTGCGACCGTCAGGAACGTGGCAAGCGGTGGCGATATCACCATCACATTGAAAGGAATAACCCCGGGAAGCTTTCACGCCTTTCGGGACTACCTCTCGAGCCCCGAGCCTCTTCCCGGCATAGGCGACAGCGCGCTCACATCGAGCGCCCCAACCGTGACTGCGATCAAGGGGAACATGGGGTGCGACTTCGATGCATCCAGGGGCTCGAACCCCGCCGCTCTGACCGATACTGGGAGAGCGAAGGCTCTCGGGGCCATCTGCAACCAAATTTTCGCCGACGCGAAATGAGGCGGAGCAGCCGTGATGTTTTGCCAGCACCTCGGCATCATGGCAGCACCCGGTAACGCACCGCCATTCCGGCTTCGTTGTGAAAGGAGACGTGGCAGTGAAAGAGCCAGATGCCTACATCATCCGGGACCATGTCGGCGACCACCATCGCCATCGGTCCGAGAAAAGTGACGTCGGTGCGCATGCCCGCGATCGTCACCGTGTTCCCGTGCCAATGCGGGGAGTGGAAGTCGAAGTCGTTCGTGGAGCTCATGACGTACCAGCGGACATGTTCGCCCTTTCGAATGGTGAGGGCGGCCAACGGCATGCTGCCGCGAATAAAGCCATTGATGGAGAATTTGGAAAACCAGGCGTAAATCGCCTGCACTTCAGAAGGATTGGGGATGGGAGACAGCACCCTGAGCGAATCATGAATAGGAAGATTCGCATCTGCCAGCCAGCTGTCGTTCTCCTCGACCTGCGCGAAGTTCGCGACAATTTCACGATCGACATCCTTCGGCGTGCCGTCCGCCCGCGCCATCTTGCGCGCGGTGACGATGATGACGCCCATGAGCCCCGCGTCGATGTCGCGCACCTCGTTCACGTGCGAGTGATACATCCACATCACGGAGCTGCCATCCATTGGTCCGGGCCCCGCGCGCGCAGGAACGGCCCAGACGTAGGAGTAGGTGCCGCCCGCGGGCACGGCGTCGTCCGCCTTGTCATGCTCCGACGTGCCGTCGTTATAGGGAACCCCCTCGGAGCTCTTCTCGTAGAACACGCCATGCGGATGCACGCTGAACGGGCGATGCCCGTTGTTCCGAAACACAACGCGGATCGTGTCACCAACCACGGCGTGAATGACGGGGCCCAGAAAACCGAGGTGCTCCCACTCGGGCGGGCGACTCTTCAGCGTGGCGAAGGTGCTATCCGTGTACTCGCGATAGAGCGCTTTTCTGTAGCTCGTGCTCACCGGCCGTGGATTGGCCTTGGCGAAGAACGCGGTGTCCGCATAGGGCTTGCCGGCTATCTCGTCGCGGCCGCCCGGCAGGTAGTCCCACGTAACTTCATCGGCGGCAATGAAATACACGCGGGTTTGCGGACGCGGCCCCGAACCCTTTGCATTGCTGGACGACGCCGAGCCCACAGTGATGAGTGCGGCGGCCGCGCAGGCAAGCGAGTGACGCATGGCTCCTCCTCGACGAGTTCCGGCTCACGCGCGCACTGCGGCAGAGCCGTTCGAGGAAAATGTGATCCGACGCCGTCGCCTGACCGTTAGCTGGTCGTCATCTCCCACATTTCGCCCCAGCGATCGTCCCAACTGAGGGGATAGAGCAAGCTCAAACCCGATCCCGGCGTGTGAGTCATCTCGCCCAGGTAGATGCGCTCGCCTACCTGATAGCAGTCGACACGAACGAAATCGGTGTCGCGCCCCAGCGCCTCTGCGCTGCGAATGAGATCGCCGAGGCGGGTGGGCGGATCGATCCTGCCCTCCAGCGGGACGATCTTGTCGTAGATCGGGAGCCGATTCCAGTCGGCATCGAAGAAGGCACGCCGGTGATCGTCGTAGCGGCCGGCATCGATCTGCACGACCCGCACGCGCTGGTTGAAGACGAGAAGCTTGATGTCCGATGCTGACCGTCCAGTCCCGTCGTCGAGAAATTCCTCGACGATGATCTGCGGCGGAATATTCGAGTAGAAGGGCTCTTCGGAGTGCCACGAATAGTCGCTGATGAGCCACTGCGCGCACGTTGCGATGAGCGCATCGCGGTCGAGCGCATCGCGATCGGAGACGATGCGTTGCCAACCGCTGCCGTGCGTCGCCTTCACGACGAAGCGCTTCGGCAGATCGTCGAACGGGATCGACGACGGATCGGTGGTGCGATAGTGGACGCGAGGCGCGAGGTCTTCACCGAGGATGCGCTCCGCGTAGGCGCGCACTGCGAACTTGTCAGCGGTTTCGGTGAGATACGGACGGCGATCGAAGAGCTTGCGATGCTGGATCTTCTCGCTGTACGAGCGCGGCGGAAAGAGGCGCGGGAGCCTCCCGTAGGCGCGGTAGTAGCGGCGCGCGATACGCGCGGCGAGCATGGCGCGCCGAGGAGCGATCAGGGAGAGCTCAGTCCACATCAACAGAAGATGCAGCGGGAATAACCGCTGAGCCAGCGCGCCGGGATTACCCGATGCTAGTCGTGTCGGCGGTGGCAAGGGCAGCGATGGCAAGCTCGACGTAGCCCTCCACCGCCGACTCGAGCTCCCTCCGCGTGATGTGCTCATCCTTCGTGTGCGCCACGTGGATCGATCCCGGGCCGAAGAGGTATGGAGTCCCCCAGTGCGTGAGCGCGGGTATGTCGGTGGCAAAGGCCGCGACCATCGTCTCGAAGCCGGCGACCGTTCCGAGACGGATCGCGGGCACGAGCGATCCGCGCTCGATCGTCGCGCGCCCCGCGATCCACTTCTCGAGAAGCGCCCAGACCTCTTCGACGTCGGCGACGAGCCGCACCATAATACGCGCCTCGGCGGTTGGTGCGATGACATTATCCGCGATACCGCCGGAGATCTGCCCGACGTTGATCGTGGTCGCGCCGAGCAGCTCGTCGTGCGGAAGATCGAGATGCGGAAGCTCGGCGAGCAGCGCGATCAGCTTCGTGATGGCCGAGTCGCCGAGGTGAGGGTAGGCGGAGTGGGCGGCGACGCCGGCGGTTCGTATGGTGGCCCGCACGGCGCCCTTGGTGCCGAGGGCGAGCTTGCCCTCGGTGGGCTCGCCATCGATGATCGCCCGGCTCGTCGTGAATATTGCGTTCGCCGCGTGGGCGCCGTCGTGCGTCACCTCCTCGCCGACGACGAAGAGAAGCGCGACCGGCACCTCGCGCTCGCGCAGCTGCTCGGCGGCGAGAATCATGGAGGCTGCGATCCCCTTCGCATCGCACGCGCCGCGGCCCCAGAGCGTGTCACCATCGACGCGCGGCGGGATGTAGGGCGGCACCGTATCGAGATGTGTCGAGAGCGTCACGAGCGGCTCGTTGACGCACGTCGCAAACACATCGACGCGTCCGGGGGTGACCGGAATTTTCTTCACCCGCCAGCCGCGGCTCTCGAGCATGAGGGCGACGTGCGCCATCAGCTCGCCTTCCCGGCCACTCGTCGAGTCGATCGCCATCAGTTCGGCCGTGAGCCGCAGGACATCACTTGTCATCTTCTGTACGCCTCCGAGTCGCTCACAATGTAGGGCGTGGCGTGCTAGATTTCTTCTCTCCCAGACACCTCAGGCACGCATGTCACTCGATTCATTCGGCAGTCGCCAGACGCTCACCGTCGATGGCCGAGCGTACATTATTTACCGGCTCGACTCGCTGAACTCGCTCGCGGGATCGAGAGCGGCAAAGCTGCCGGTGACGCTCAAGGTGCTGCTGGAGAATCTGCTGAGAAACGAGGACGATGCGTTCGTGAAGCGCTCCGACATCGAGACGCTCGCGAAGTGGGACACGAAGGCCGGCGTCGAGCGCGAGATCGCGTTCCGCACGAGTCGCGTGCTGCTGCAGGACTTCACCGGCGTCCCCGCCGTCGTCGACCTCGCCGCGATGCGCGATGCCATCGCTTCGCTTGGCGGCGATCCGGCGCTGATCAACCCGTTGCAGCCCGTCGACCTCGTGATCGACCACTCGGTACAGGTCGATGAGTACGGCTCCGACGCCGCCTTTCTCATCAATGCGGGGCTCGAGTTCGATCGCAACCGCGAGCGCTACGCGTTCCTGCGCTGGGGGCAGACGGCGTTCCAGAACTTCCGCGTCGTGCCGCCCGACACCGGCATCGTGCACCAGATCAATCTCGAATATCTCGGACAGGTCGTCTTCACGGGGCAGAACAACGGCGCGACGGTCTCGTATCCGGACTCGCTCGTCGGCACCGACTCGCACACGACCATGATCAATGGGTTGGGCGTGCTCGGCTGGGGCGTGGGCGGGATCGAGGCCGAGGCCGCGATGCTGGGCCAGCCGCTCTCGATGCTGATTCCGGAAGTCGTCGGCTTTCGTTTGCACGGCAAATTGCCGGCGGGAGCGACGGCGACGGATCTCGTGCTCACCGTCACGCAGATCCTTCGCAAGAAGCAGGTCGTCGGAAAGTTCGTCGAGTTCTATGGATCGGGGCTGTCGAGTCTCTCCCTCGCCGATCGCGCGACGATCGCGAACATGGCGCCGGAATATGGTGCGACGGTCGGCTTCTTCCCCGTCGATGCGGAGACGCTCAAGTATCTGCGACTAAGCGGGCGCGATGAGCATCAGGTGCGGCTGGTCGAGGAGTACTGCAAGGCGCAGGGGATGTTCAGAACCGATGAGACGCCGGATCCCGAGTTCACGGACAGTGTGTCGCTCGATCTGTCGACTGTCGAGCCGAGCATCGCGGGGCCGAAGCGGCCGCAGGATCGCGTGCCGCTCTCGGCGTCGAAGAAGTCGTTCAACGATGCGTGGTACGCGGAGATGGAGCGCATCGGCACGATGGCGGGAACGATCGCGGTGGAGAAGGCGATGGCGGTGAGCGCGAGCACGCAACTCTCGCCGGCGGCGGTCGCGACGGATCCGGCCGAGGTGATGGCGAAGTCGGGAAGTGCGAGCGTGAAGTACAACGGGCAGGAGTTCGCGCTCAGACACGGCGCGGTCGTGATCGCGGCGATCACGAGCTGTACGAACACATCGAACCCGAGCGTGATGCTCGGCGCCGGACTGCTCGCGCAGAAAGCCGTTGCCCTCGGGCTCAAGTCGAAACCATGGGTGAAGACGAGTCTTGCGCCGGGGTCGAAGGTCGTCACCGACTACTACGAGAAGGCCGGCGTGATGAAGTCGCTCGAGGCGCTCGGCTTCTACCTCGCGGGATACGGGTGCACGACGTGCATCGGCAACTCGGGGCCGCTGCCGCAGCCGATCGTCGATGCGGTGGAGGCGGAGAAGCTGATCGTGTGCGCGGTGCTGTCGGGGAATCGCAACTTCGAGGGGCGTGTGAATCCGTACACGCGCTTCAACTATCTCGCGTCGCCGCCGCTGGTGGTCGCGTATGCGCTGGCGGGGCGGATGGACATCGACTTCGCGACGGAGCCGCTCGGCGTCGGCACGAATGGTCCGGTTTTCCTGCGCGATGTGTGGCCGTCGCCGAAGGAAGTGGAGGACACCGTGCTCTCGTCGATCACGAGCGCGATGTTCCACAAGCAGTACGGCAACGTGTTCGACGGCGACGAGCAGTGGCAGGCGCTCCCCTTCCCCACCGGCAGCCGCTACACGTGGTCGAAGGATTCGACGTACGTGGCGAACCCGCCGTTCTTCGAGGGGATGACGGCGGAGATCAAGCCGGTCGCGCAGGTGCGAGGCGCGCGCGTGCTCGCGATGCTCGGCGACTCGATCACGACGGACCACATCTCGCCTGCGGGGTCGATCCCGGCGGCGAGTCCTGCGGGGAAGTGGCTGATTGCGCACGGCGTGCCGACGTCGGAATTCAACTCGTATGGCGCCCGTCGCGGACACCACGAGGTGATGATGCGCGGCACCTTCGGCAACATCCGACTGCGCAACGAGCTCGCACCGGGCACCGAAGGTGGATGGACGTCAACGGCGCCGGGCGCGAAGGCGGTGACGATCTACGATGCGGCGATGGAATATCAGCAGCACGGGACGCAGCTGATCATCATCGCGGGGAAGGAGTACGGCACCGGCTCGTCGCGCGACTGGGCGGCGAAGGGGACGCTGCTGCTCGGCGTACGCGCGGTAATCGCCGAGTCGTTCGAGCGGATCCATCGCTCCAATCTCGTGGGGATGGGGATCGTGCCGCTGGAGTTCGCGGACGATGCCTCGCGGCAGTCGCTGGGGCTCACGGGTTTCGAGAGCTATGACCTGGAAGGCTTCGATGATTCGACCAAGCCGCGCGCGCTGCTGACGATGAAGGCGACGGCGGCCGATGGGAGCGTAACTCGCTTCGCGGTGCGCTCGCGCATCGACACTCCGGAAGAGGCGACGTACTACCGGAACGGCGGGATTCTTCAGTACGTATTGCGAAGCCTGCTGAAGAAGAAGTAGCGGCTAGTAGCCGTTGGGGAACGAGTGGCTCCCCGGCTCGTCGCGCTTGCTCATGTACGTGATGCCCATCGGTCCGGTCTCGTAGGTCACCATGATGTCGACCTCGCCCTCGGCGATCGACCAGTGCGGCACGCCGGCAGGGGTCGATGCCGAGTCTCCGGCCGAGAGCAGCACCGAGTGTGCGAGATCGATCTTGTGTCCGAGGCCCACGCGCAAGGTGCCGCTCTTGAGCACCACACTCTCAACCTGCGGATGCGTGTGCGGTGGCAACAGGTATTTGTCCGGCATCCGGAATTCCACGGTGCACTTCTCGGGGAGGTATGGATTCCCGCTCACGAACGTGACCCGCGCGCCCCGCGGCAGCCGTCGGGGCGAGATACCACACATCATTCCCGGGGACGATGTCCGCTGCGTCGGGGGTCTTGTCCTGCGCTGAAGCTCGGTGCGGCAGCACGCAGATTGCTGCGGTCGCTGCAATCGTGATGACACAGTTGCTCCACAGCTTCATCGGACTCCCCCTTCGAGACGAGCGCCCATGCGGCGCATCGCAAGTGTATCGATCGCCGCGCGCCGCGGGCAATTACACGAAAGGAGTAGGGCTCGCCACCACCTTCGCGGCCGCCTCGACCTCCATCTTCCGCAGCGCCCTGCAGATGTAGATCGTGCGATACACCGCCGTGCCCAACGAGCCGAGTCCGATCAGCGTTACGGCGCTCAGCAGAATCACGCCCGGAATCCAGCCAAGCGCCGTCGTGATCGGCGTGTCGATGAGCGATGCGACGGCGAGCGTGACGAGCCGTTCCGCGCGCTGCATGATGCCGCCGCGGCAGTCGACCCCCACCGCCTCGCCCTTCGCGCGCGCGTAGGAGACCATCATCGACCCGCCGCTCGCGAGCACCGTCGCGGACATCGCCCACCACGTCGGCTCGAAGTAGAGCGCGATCCCGAGGAAGGCGAACATCTCGGCGAAGCGATCCAGCATCGAGTCGAGAAACTCGCCGTAGTTCGAGCCGATCCCCCGGGCCCGTGCGATGCGTCCGTCGAAAATGTCGGAGAGACCGCCGATGAGTATCAACCAGCCGCCGAGCGCGAGCTCGTTTTGCGAGTACGCGATGCCGGCGAAGAGCCCGAACGCGCCGCCGATGTAGTTGAAGAGGTCCGGCGAGAGTTTCCATTCGACGAACTTCCGCTCGATGGGCCCAATCATCCACATCAGCCAGTCGCGCACCCACGTGCCGAGCAGGATGGTCGTGGGCCGTCGCGCGACATCCGCGTCGACCGCGCGATTGCGCGTCATCACGGCGTAGATGGGCATGGTCAGGATCGCGAGCGCCATCAGGCTGAGCGCGACCCACGTTGTCGTCGACATTATTGATCGGAGCGGCGTTGAGGACGGGAACGAAGATACTGGATGGCTTTGGGCCAGAGAAAGATGAGCGGCCATCGACGTTCGCGCGCGGTCAGCTCGATCGTCACGCCACTTCTGCGCGCGACTTTCCGCACCACGTAGTCCAGCCAGTCGTCATAGAGCACGACGTACTTCGCCCACCGCGTCGTCGCGCGCGCCTTGCTCCGCCGAAAATACCAGTTGATGGCGATCGACGTGAGCGCGCGAACGGGGCTCGTCAAACGGTAGACATTTCCCGCTTTCGCGAGTATGCTTTCACGTGCAAGTTGTTGAAGCAAAGCATCATACACGCGAAGCACGATCTCGCGTTGCGCCCCGAGCAGGGCGTCGATCCGGCCACCGCGCTCGGGGCGAATCTCTCCCGAGAACGACCGTTCGAGAAGCGCACGGAAATACTGTTCCGCGTCGAATGTTGGCGGAAGCGAGGCGAGTCCCCACGCGAACGAGCCGACGCGGGCGTCGATGATGGCATCGGTCACGGCGGTTCGCGCGCTCGAGTCGCGAGTCCAGACCAGCTGCACGTATTGAAAGAGTCGTCCTCGAACGAAGTGATCGCGAGCAGCCAACCCGCACTCGCGACGCAGATCCCGCAGCGACAGCACGGCACACTTGGCGGCGAGCGGCGGCACGTGAGCGCTGTCGGTCACCGCAATGACATTTGGCGGCAGAATTCGATTGAGCGTGGCAGCGGTGCGCGGTGAGTAGCTGGTGCCCATCGTGTGGGCGAGCGACTCGTACGCATTGCGATAACGATCGACGATGACGAAGAAGTCGAAGGCGCTCTCGCTGCGCGCATCCGAATGCTGGGCGTGCGAGCCGTAGTGGATGATCGCGACGGTCCCTTCGCCGAACGAGCGGGCGAGGGTTGCCGCAAGCATGGTGGCATCGGGGCCGGGCACGTTGTCGAGACCCGCCGCGAGATCGGCACGAAGCACGGGATCAACCAACGCTCGACGTCTCCTGCGCTTCACGCAACGGCTGCGGCGAGCGATGGCGAATCTCGGCGAGTGAAGCAGTCATGCGCGCGTGGAGCTCATCGATGAAGCTGTCGATGTCTTCATTCGCGGGCGGCGGAAAGGGACCACGGATCACCACGTCGACCGTGCTGTTCGCGAACGAGTGCACCGTCTCCTTGATCGTTCGTGCGTGCCAGAGACCGTCGGAGACGATGTAGTAGATCGGTCGGTTCGTTCGAGAGAGCAACAGCTTTAGTCCGCTGCGCATGAAGGGCTGGATGTTGCCGTCGGTCGTTCGATGACCTTCGGGGTAGATGATGAGCGTCGTTTCCCCGTTTTCGAGATCCTTCGCAGCCCGCAACAACGCAGCGACCTCAGCCTTTGTCGCCCTCGCCTGTTGCGTCACCAGGGGGAAGCCGCCGAGTTTTATCAGGGAGGATATGCCAGGGATGCCATGGCCGTATCTTTCACGCGTCGGAATGACCGCTTGCGGTCCTTTCGCCGCATTGACCGAGATCGTGATGTCGAGCAGCGACTGGTGGTTCATCACCAGCAGGCAGCTTTCCGTAGGGGCCGTACCTTGCACTGTCACACGAACGCCGCCGAAGACGCGGGAGATCCAGAGCGATCCCTTTGCGAGGAAGCGAAGCCAGCTGCGTACGATGGTCCGTCGTTTGACGGGAAACAGTAGAACCGCAGGCCAGATCACGAGCCGCTGGCCGAGATCGAATATCGTAAGTGTGAAAATAGAGTATACGACGAAAAACATGCCGCTACGCAGCGTACGCGTGAGTCCAGTGACGCGAGTCGCGCTGTGAGCGCGAGAGGTGGACGGCGATGAGCTGTCGGCATTCATGTGGAGGTCACCAATGGCAACACGAGTCGAAGCGCGGACGAGCATGAATCCACTGGACTACGATTACAGCAGCTTTTTCTACTCGTCGAGCGACGACCCATTTTCGATTCTCGAGCCCTACAACGAGTGGTATAATCAGGCCGTTCCGGAGGGGTACTACCTCTTCGCGCAGGCCATGTCGACGCCGCCGAGCGGCACCGTCGACCTGACCGAAGGGCTGCATCACAACCACGTCAAGCTCGTCAATCTATCCTCCTACAACTATCTCGGCCTGTCCTACCGCCGTGAAGTGATCGAGGCGGGGAAGAAAGCGCTCGACCAGTACGGACTCGGCGCGGCTGGCTCTCCGATTTTGAGCGGCACGATGGATGTGCACTGCCAGCTCGAGGAAGCGCTCGCGAAGTTCAAGAAGAAGGAAGCGGTGATGGTGTTCCCCACCGGGTACAGCACGAACGTCGGGATGATCTCGGCGCTCATGCGGCCGGGCGACTGGGTCATCGCCGACCAGAACGCGCATGCGAGCATCGTCGACGGAGCGATTCTCTCGAAGGCGAACGTGCGCTTCTTCCGCCACAACAATCCGGCGGACCTCGAGAAGAAGCTCAAGCAGACGACGGGGAAGAAGCTCGTCGCGATCGAAGGCGTCTACTCGATGGACGGCGACGTCTGCCCGCTTCCGGAGCTCGTCGCCGTCGCGAAGAAGTACGACGCGCGGATCCTGCTCGACGAGGCGCATTCGGCATTCGTGTACGGTGCGAACGGGCGCGGCGTGGCCGAGCAGTTCGGCCTCGAGGACGAGGTCGACGTCCACATCGGCACCTTCTCCAAGGCGCTCGGCGGACAGGGCGGCTACGTCGGTGGTTCGCAGAATCTGTACAACTACCTGAAGGGGTTCGCGCGATCGCGCGTGTTCTCCTGCGCACTCTCGCCGGTGGTCGCGGCGGGGGTGCTCAAGTCGCTCGAGCTCGCGACGAACGAGCCGGAGCTGCGCACCACGCTGTGGTCGAATGTCGCGCACATGCGCGCACGCCTGGAGGAAGAGGGCGTCGACGTCGGCGACTCCACGTCGCAGATCATTCCGATCATGGTCCGCAACGACCGCCGCATCTTCGAGCTCGGCCACAAGCTGCTCAAGGCGGGGATCTACCTGCAGCCGATCATCTATCCTGCGGTCGCCAAGCACCGGTCGCGCTTCCGCGTGTCGGTGTCGTCATCGCACACCACTGAACAGCTCGACGAGGGTGTGTCGATCATCGCCCGCGTACTTCGTGATGAGGGAATACTTGTATGAGCAAAACTGACGGCATGGTGCAGTACCACTTTCGTGATGCGATCGGCGGCTTCTTCGAGTTCCCCACGGAGAACGCGCGTGCGATCCTGCCTCCCGAGCTGCAGCCGATCGAGCCGCACCACGGCTCGAGCGTGCTCTCGGTGATGGCGTTCGACTTCCACGACAGTCCGGTGGGCGACTACGGCGAGCTGATTCTCTCGATCCTCGTGTCGCCGCGCGTCGAGCCCGGCGTCCCGATGCCGCGCTCGGCCTTTTATCCGTTCCGCCTCGCGACGACGACGCGCGAGTCGCGCGAGCACGCGATCGAGCGCTGGCACCTTCCGCACTACATGCAGGACATCTCGCTCACGTGGGAGCGCGGCGACGGCCACATCACGATTCACGCGACGGATCGCGGCGAGCCGATCGTCGATATGCGCGTGACGGAGCACGAGTGGTCGAACGTCGATCACCGCTATCAGGCGTTCATGAACGACGAAGATGGGGCATACACGTCCACGATCATGATGAACGGCCAG
Organism: Gemmatimonadales bacterium; assembly: GCA_038237245.1. GTDB lineage: Bacteria > Gemmatimonadota > Gemmatimonadetes > Gemmatimonadales > Gemmatimonadaceae > FEN-1250. The sequence goes on from JBBRYY010000016.1 coordinate 14,977, forward strand.
TTCTCCGAGAACGAAGAGGAGCGCGGTGGCATCACGATTCACTCGCAGGCGATGACGGGATTGGTCGAGGACTGGGATGTGGACTTCACGCCCTTCCGCGAGATGTGGATGAAGAACGGGCTGCAGACTTTCCATCCGCTGCAGACGCTGGCCTCCTACGCGCGTCGATGACCGACCGCGTCACGGTGATCGTGAACCCCGCCTCCGGAAGGGGGCGGGGTTCGCGTTTACTCCCAGACATACGGAAGACTTTCGCCGACGTCGGCATCACCGACATCCGGCTCACCGAGCGCCCGGGCGACGAGAAGCGCCTCGCGGCGCTCGCGCTGCACGACGGCGCGACCACGATCGTCGCATGCGGCGGCGATGGGACGTGGAGTAATGCCGCCAACGCGATTCTCTCCTCGGGATCCGACTGCCGCCTCGCGCTCCTCGCGGCGGGGACGGGGAACGACTTCGCGAAGACCGTCGGCGCGCCCGCGCGCGATCTCGCCGCCACCGCGAAGCTCGCCGTCGAGGGCCCCGACATGCGCTGCGATGTCGGGCGGATCGAGGATCGCTACTTCCTCAACGTCACGGGCTTCGGCTTCGACATCGCCGTGCTCGACGATCTCGAGAACATCCCGCTCATCACCGGCGACCTGCTCTATCTCACGGCCGCGCTCCGGCAGCTCTTCAAGTTCAGCGGGATGTCGATCGACATCGCCACGGCCGCCGTCGCGCGCGGGCCGCGTGCGCATCTGATGCTCATCATCGCGAACGGGCGCAACTTCGGCGGCATGTTCCAGATCGCACCCGATGCGCGGATCAACGACGGGAAGCTCGACGCCATCTCGATCCTCGATGCGTCTCCGTTCACGCGCATCGCGATGCTGGCGGCGGCGCCGAGTGGGAAGCACGTACGCAATCCGCTGGTGCTGTCGGAGCAGGCGAGCGTGTTCACGCTCAACTTCGACGCGCCGCCGGCGTACGAGACGGACGGCGAGTACAACACGGCGAAGTCGTCGACGCTCGAGATCTCGTGCATTCCGGGCGCGCTGCGCGTCGCGACACCGGCGACATCCATGAGCACCAGGACGTGAAAGCGATCCGCTTCGCGGCGCCGATCCCGACGTACCTCGCCACGCTCGCCGCTGGAAAGCTCTCTAGGCGCTTCTACACCGGCGCGCTCGCGTGCACGTCGTACACCGACATCGAGCAGCCATCGCTGCCGAACGAGCGGTGGGTGCGCATTCGCACGCGGCTCGGCGGCATCTGCGGGAGCGATCTCAACGTCGTCTCGCTGGGTGCGAGCCCGAGTACGTCGCCCTTCTCGTCGTTTCCGTTCGTGCTTGGCCATGAGAATGTCGGAGAGGTGGTGGCGATCGGCGATGGCGTGACGACGGTGAAGGTCGGCGCGCGCGTGACTGCGAATCCCCTGCTCTGCTGCGAGCCGCGCGGGATCGCGCCGCGATGCGTGCCATGCGAGAGCGGGCATCACTCGAGGTGCGCGCACTTCACCGACGGCGCGATTGCGCCGGGGATGCTGATCGGCACGACACGCGGGCTCGGCGGAAGCTGGGGGGAGGAGTTCGTCGCGCACGAAGGGCAGCTCGTGACGATCCCGGAAGGCGTGAGCGATGAGAGCGCGGTGCTGATCGAGCCGTTCGCGTGCTCGGTGCATGCCGTGCGGGCGAATCTCCCCGAGGCCGGAGAGCGGGTGCTGGTAATCGGCGCCGGATCGATCGGGCTACTCACGATCGCTGCGCTGCGCGCGCTGGCGCCGACGGTGCACATCACGGCGCTCGCGCGCTACGATGCGCAGCGCGCGCACGCGACGCGGCTCGGCGCCACCGAGATCGTGCCGGCGCGCGGCGACTATACGAAGGCGCTCGCGGATGCGGGTGGCACGCGGCTGCTCAAGCCGATCATCGGGAAGATGGTGGGGGTCGGCGGCTTCGATCGGACGTTCGTGTGCGTCGGCGGCGCGCGGGGGATGGACGACGCGATGCGCGTCACGCGCGCGGGGGGGACGATCGTGCTGCTGGGGAACTCGAGCACGATGAATGGTCTCGATTGGACGCCGCTCTGGCTCAAGGAGCTCACCGTGCGCGGCTCGCTGTGCTACGGGAGCCCGGTGCACGCGAGCGCGGCGCAGGGGGCGTTTGCGACGGCGGCCTCGCTGATCGCGAGCGGAGCGGCGCCGCTCGCGCCGCTGCTCACACACACCTTCGCGCTCGGCGACTACCGCAAGGCACTCGCAACCGCCTCGAACAAAGGCGGTGGCGAGAGCATCAAGGTGGCGTTCCGATACTGATCGGGCGCCGTGTGCGCACGGCGGTCACTCTATGGCAGCGTGATCGTGTTGTTGTTTCCAAGCGAGACCGAGCCGTTTCGAGCGAGTGCGCGGCCGGTCAGATTCGCATCGTCCACCAACGTAATGCTCGTGAGGGCAATGACGTTTCCCTGCCACTGCGAGCTGGTGCCGAGCGTCGCCGACGATCCCACGACCCAATACACGTTGTGGGCCTTGGCACCGTTGATCAGCACGACGTTCCCGGCGGTGGTCAACGTGCTCTGCGCCTGGAACACGAACGTCGCAGATGTATCGTTTCCTGCATCCAACGTGACCGTTCCCGTGACGCCAATGCTCGACGTAGAGCAGTAGACGCCCGCGGCCTTCGTCGTCGCTCCGAGGTCCGTGGTGATGAGATTCGCGCCCGGACAGGGGAGCCCCATCAGCGAATCGTAGGCGGCCGTAAGATCGTTCTGCGATGCGAGCGCAATCGCATCGGCGAGGTGCCGCACTCCAGTGATGACGCACGGCGGAAATCCGGTCACCGTGCTTCCCGGACTGATGGCGATGTTGGCGTTGATCGTTCCTTCGGTCACGCAGGTGAATGCCTGTCCCGCCATGATCCCATTCGCCGCCGCGCTCCTCAACGGTCCGGGCACGAGCAGGGTGGCGTCGTCCGTGACGATGACCGTCGCCTCGCCGAAGACCGCGCCGCTCGCCGCCTTCACCGTATTGGTGAAAGTGCCGGTATCCGTTCCGGCGGTGAACATCCCCGTGGACGTATTGATCGTCCCGCCGCCGTGATTCACGGACCAGACGGCCGTAAGGGCCACTGGGGCGCCGAGGTCGTTGCTCCCCGTCGCGGTGAAGGGTCGCGTTACACCCACGCCAAAGATTTGAGGGTTCGGCGTGACGACGATTGAAGTTAGGCCGATGGGTCCATTCGCATCTCGCGACCCGCAGGCGCCCGCGGCGACTACAGCAATGATCATCGCAGCCGACGTCCACAGAAGGCGAGGGCGTGCCGTAAGAACGTGTACCATCTTGTTCACATAGTATGAGATTAGGCGCCATAATTTCCGCGTCGTACCAGAGCCCTTCTCACGATACACCTGTGCGAGCCAATCCCACACTACATTCGCGCGGAGATGCTCCGTCTCACTCGATGCGCACCGCCTCACCGAGCATAGACACACCGTTCTCGTCGCAGCTCTCGATTGCAAAACAATAATGTTGATCGATGGTGAGTGCTCTCAGGTCGCCCGCACTCCCCTCAGCGGCGTATCGCTGGCAAGTCTCGGAGAGATCGCCCGGGGCAGACCCCAGCGAGTGTCGTAGCCGACGACCCCCGGGGCGCGGTCCACTCGATGCACGCATGCCGACGATCCGAGCCGCGCCATCTCCTCAACCCACCCTGAGTAGATGGCCGGCGACATGGTCAGCTGACCGATCTTCTGCGCGATTGTGAGGAGTGCGAGCACCGAAGCGATGAAACGGTTGAGAGCGGCGAGGATGACAATGAGTGGGCGCACGCTGGCATGCCGTACGGCGTTTGCCTCGCAGATCGTCGTAGCCGACGCGGGCGGCACCTGCCCGAAAGGACTGTTGCCTCCCCCCTCCGCGGGTTTCATCTTGCGAGGTACCCGCCCTGGAGCCCCACAATGTCCATCTTTGTCAGTCTAAGGCGCCCGCTCGCTGCCGCCGCCGCGTTGGCAGTTTGCGCGACGGCCGCCGCCGCGCAGGATCCATCGCCCGCGAACGTCCCCAACGTCGGCACACAGGCGCCGGACTTCACCGCGCCAGCGTCCACGCGCTACGGACTTCTGAAGAACCCGCTCCGTCTCTCCGATCTGCGCGGCAAGACCGTCGTGCTCGCGTTCTTCCCGCGCTCGCGCACAAAGGGATGCACGGTGCAGATGGAGTCGTATCGCGATCGCTATGCGACGCTCTTCAACGGCGGCAAGGGAATCGTCGTCGTGTCGATCAGCACGGATGCGGACACCACGCAGCAGTCGTGGGCACGCGACGCGAACTTCCCGATGGTGTTCGTCAGCGATTCCGCGGGCACGATCGGTAAGGCGTATGGCGTGATCGACGAGAAGAACCATTACGACACACGCGTCGCCTTCGTGCTGAATCCGGACGGCAAGATCGCCTATCGCGCGATGCCCTTCAAAGAGCTCACCGAGGGTGCGTACGCGGAGCTCGGCTCCGCCGTCGCGAGCACGTCGCGCACGGGCGCCGGCACGCGTTGAGGGCTCGCGCCGCCGGACTGTTCCCGCGCTCGATATCGAAGCGCGCGAAGCCCGGGCCCGAGAAGTCGGACCGGACGGCGGCGCATGGGCTGCTGCAGGCGGCCGAGCGCGATCTACAGCAGGTAGTGCTCGACATTCACGACGGTCCGGTGCAGGACATCTTCAGCGCGCTGTCGCAGGTGCATCTCCTGCGGATGCGCCCGGAGCTGCAGGCGGGTGAAGCATCTATCGGACTTCGTCGCGTCGCCGCGGCGCTCGAGCGCGCGCTCGGCGAGATCCGCAGCTTCATCGGCGCCTTCCGCCCGCCGGAATTCGAGCGGCGGCCGGTGGGCGAGATCGTGGAAGGGCTGATCGTGCAGCACGAATCAATCACGGGAAACAGCGTCGACCTCGAGCTCGGCGAAAACCTTCCCGAGGTATCGGTGGCGCTCAAGATCGCGGTCTATCGAATTCTGCAGGAAGCGCTCGCAAATGCGACGAGACATGCAGACGCGTCGGAGCATGCGGTGAAGCTCACGGTGATCGAGAACGAGCTCGTGCTCGAGGTGCGTGATGACGGACGCGGCTTCGATGTGGCCGGCATCCTCGAGAGCGAGAGTGAGGTGGGGGTGACGGGTGGGCACTTCGGATTGCGCGGCATGCGCGATCGCGTCGAGATCATGAATGGAACGCTGGAGATCGACTCAGGCGCTGATGGAACGAGCGTCGAAGTCTGCTTCCCCATCCAATGACCGTGGAAACGACATGATTCGTGTATTGCTGGTCGACGACCACCCGCTCGTACTCGAAGGGCTGCGCGCGATGATGGACGCGGAGCGCGACATCCAGGTGGTCGCCACGACCACCGAGGGCGAGCGCGTGCCCGAGCTCGTGCGGCTGCATCGTCCGGACGTCGTCGTACTCGATCTCGAGCTCGGCACCACGAACGGCTACGAGGTGCTCAAGAAGTTGCGCGCCGAACAGATCACGATTCGCGTGCTGGTGCTCACGGCGTACGGCGATGGCGAGTCGATGCGCGCGGCGCTCGAGCATCAGGCGGACGGCATTGCGCTCAAGACCGACGCGCCCGCGCGCACGCTCGACGCGTTGCGCGCGGTGCATTCCGGTGTGCTCGTGTTCCCGCAGGCCGCGCGGCGCTGGATGCGGAAGTCGAATGAGCGGGCGATCGCGGGCCCGGGGTCGCTGAGCGATCGCGAGCGCGAGGTGTGGGCACTCCTTGCGGCGGGACTCTCCAACGGCGTGATCGCGACGCAGCTCGGCGTGAGCGCGAGCACGGTGAAGTTCCACACGCAGAATCTCTTTCAGAAGCTGGGCGTGAACAATCGCACGGCGGCCGCGGTGGAATACGAGAAGCAGATCCCGGCGGCGGCGCGAGTGCGGGAGAAGCTGGTTTAGCCCTTGGCTGGCGCAATGTCCACGCGGATGCCGCGCCACTTCCCCTGATTGAATCTCCACACGCTGAGGAGGCATCGCGTTGCGTGGCCGATCAGGATCGCGATCCAGATGTGGATCGGTTGTAGCGTGCCCGTGTGGCGGATGGTGAAGCAGATGCCGAGCGGGATGATGACCTGCGACACGACCGAGATGTAGAGCGGGCTCTTGGTGTCGCCGGTGCCCTGCAGCGCTCCCGTGTAGGTGAGCGCGCCCGAGATGAACAATCCCGAGACGCTGAGCACACGCAGCAGCTGCGTGCCGAGCTCGATCACTGCGGGCTCGTGCATCCCGAACACCGCGAGGAGCTGGCGCGGGAAGAAAAAGAAGAAGAGGCCGATGAAGGCGGCCGAGGTGATCGCGACGCGCGCCGCAATGTGTACCGATTGAACCGCGCGCTCGGGCTTGCCGGCGCCGAGGTTCTGGCCGGCCATCGCGGATGCGGCGCCCATGAGCCCCATCGACGTCCACGTGATGAGCGAGAAGAGCTCCGAGTACGAGACGGTGAAGACCGCCTGCGCGACTGCACTCTGCGCGAGTGAGCCGATGAAGGAGAGCATCAGCACGCCGCCGATGTTCATCGCGATCCCCTGAATGCCCGTGGGGAGGCCGAATTTGAAAAGCGACTTGATGATCGTCCAGTCGGGGCCCCAGCCGAGCCCGCGCGGGAATTGCACGACCCATCCGCCCTTCCACAATTTGTAAAGCGAGTAGATCCCGATGATGCCGGTCGCTGAGACGGTCCCCATCGCCGCGCCGGCTGTGCCGAAGGCGGGGATCGGACCGAGGCCGCGGATGAGCACCACGTTGAACGCGATGTTGAGTGCGGTCATGCTCAGCCCAAGGAGCATCGGCGTGCGCGCATCGCCAGCGGAGCGGAGGGCGCCACTCAGCATGAAGAAGAGGAGCAGCCCGGTGCTGAAGGTGAACATGATGCGCAGGAACGGCAGCGCCTGCGCCTTCACCTCTGGTGCGGCGTTCACCATGTCGAGCAGCGGCGATGCGAAGAAGAGGCCGACGGGCGCCATCACGAAGAGTGAGAGCCCGATGGCCGTGAGGAAGGCCTGATACACGGTGCGATTGACCTTCGCCTCCGCTCCCGCGCCCGCAAAGCGCGACACGAGCACGCTCATCCCCGTGAAAAGTGAGGAGATGAAGACGATGACCATGATGAAGATCTGATACGAAACGCCGATCGCGGCGTTGCCGACGAAGCCGACAAGATGACCGACTAGTATGTGGTCGATGATCCCCTGGAGCCCGCCGATGATGTTGGTGAGCATCGTGGGCCACGCGAGCTTCCAGACCGCGGGGCCGAGCGGGCCTTCGACGATCGAGCGATCGTACTTGCGGCCCGCGGGCGCAGCAGGAGATGGACTGTCGTCCGGGGCGACGTGCGGCGCCGGGGCGGCGATGTCGGTCACGGTGTGGAGGCGCTGCTTGGCGGCATGTGTGCGGAGTCTGAGATCGTCTGCGAATCAGTCGTCGATCGCCTGATACGCAGCAGTCGCGAAGTCGGAGGATACCGGCGTCCCTGCCGGCGAGGCCCGCTTCACCTGGATCATTCGGATGCGGATCATACTCTCGGCGGAATCGCAGTACCAGCTAGTGCCCAATCCGCCATCCCACCCGAATGTTCCGAAGAAGGCGAGCGAGTCGAGCTTCGAGAGGCCGCCGCTCCTGGCTACTCGCTCTCGTCGAGCGTGGCGACGTAGTCGTCGAGCTTGTCGAAGGTGCTGTTCCAGCCTCCCTCGTGGCCTTCGCGCTGCCCCTCGGAGATGAAGCCCGTTTGATGAAAGATGAGCTTCGTCCGATCGCCGAGCGCATGGAGCTCGAGCGTAACGAGCATTTCGTTGCCCGGATTGCCGTTGTCGTCCTCCTCCCAGGCGAAGGTATAGGAGACACGCTCGGGCGGCCTGATCTCGCGAAAGACGCCACCCTGCCAGAGATCCTTGTTCGTGTGCGGGTTGTCCGTGCCAGGGCGGAGCATGCCGCGCCACCGTCCACCGACGCGCGCGTCCTGCGTGAAGTTCATGGCGGTGAAGCCGCGCGGCCCCATCCAGTGCACGAGGTGCTCCGGTTCGGTGATGAGCTTCCAGACGAGCGTGCGCGTCGCCTTGAGGGTGCGCGAAATGATGAGCTCGGGGCCTGATGCCGTCGGGGACGGCACGTTAGGGGCGGTTTTTCGTGCTGCGGGCATGTCGCTTCTCCTTGCGTTGAAGGTCGATGATGTAGAGATCGAGGCGGTCGAAGCTGTCGTCCCAGAATCGCCGGTATTTCTCGATCCATTCGGAGGCCCGCTCGAGCGGCGCAGCTTCGAGCTTGGCTGGGCGCCACTGCGCGTCGCGGCCGCGGGAGATGAGGCCCGCGTGCTCGAGCACCTTGAGGTGGCGGGAGACGGCCGGCAAGCTCATGGCGAAGGGCTTGGCGAGCTCGGTGACGGTCGATTCGCCGGAGGCGAGCCGGGCGAGGATCGCTCGGCGCGTGGGATCGGCGAGTGCGGCGAAGGTGGTGCTGAGGTGGTCGACAGGCATCATATTTAACCTTTTGCTTAAATAACGTAGTTATTAAATACAAGTTGCCATGCGGATGCGCAAGTGGTCCTCGCTCTCGTCGTCGCGGGGGTCAGCCCGTCGTCCCAAATCCCGCCGCGATACAATTGATCGACAAGAGCAGCGCCGCCAGATCGTCCTCGCGCTCCGCGCCCTCGGTTTGCTGCCCCCGCACGCGACGCAGCAACTCGATCTGCTGATAGTGCGCGCGCTCCAGCATCCCCAGCCGCCGCGTCATGCGCCTGCGGAATTGCGGGAAGCGCTCGGCCAGCGCCTGCTCACCCGTGAGATGCAGCACCGCCGTCACCGTGCGCTCGTATTCCGCCTCGATCAGCGCGAGCACCCCCGCGCGCGCGAGCTCGTTGGGCACCAGACTCGCGTACGCGCGCACGAGCGCGAGATCGACCTGCGCCAGCGTCTTCTCCACCTCGTCGATGATGAGGCGGAAGATCGGCGTCTCGGCGAACATCCGCCGCAGCATCGCCTCGCCGCGCTCGCCGCGCACATTGAGGAAGGAGTTGAGCGCGCTTCCAACGCCGTACCACCCCGGCACGAGATGCCGGTTCTGCGTCCACGCGAACACCCACGGGATCGCGCGCAGGTCGCTCAGCGATCGCGTCCCTCCGCGGCGCGCCGGACGCGAGCCGATGTTGAGCAGCTGCAATTCCTCGAGCGGCGTCGCCGCCGTGTAGTACTCGATGAGCCCCGGGTGCTGAATGAGCCCGCGATAGGCCGCGAACGCCGCGCCGCTCAACGCTTCCATCGCTTCCCCGAGCCCCGGCACGGGCACCGCCTCATCGCTCGGCAGCGAGTATTCCAACACGCTCGATGCCAAGAGCTCGAGCTGATAGAACGCCGCGTTCTGATAACCGAATTTGAACGAGACGACCTCGCCCTGCTCCGTCGTCCGCATCCGTCCGCGGATCGTGCCGGGCGGCTGCGCGGCGATCGCGCGATGCGTCGGGGCGCCGCCCCGGCTCACCGATCCGCCGCGACCGTGGAAGAACGAAAGCTCGACGCCGCACTCCTGCGCCGTGCGCGCGAGCTTCTTCTGCGCCTGATACAGCTCCCAGTTCGACGTGAGGAAGCCGCCATCCTTGTTCGAGTCCGAATAGCCGATCATCACTTCCTGCACGCCACCCTGGGCGCGCACGCTGCGCTTCACCACCGGCACGCTGAAGAGCTCACGCATGATCGCCGGCGCGCGGCGAAGATCCTCGATCGTCTCGAAGAGCGGTACGATCGGCAACGTGCAGCTCTCGACGCCGGCGGCATCGTGGAAGAGCCCGCCCTCCTTCGCGAGCAGATACACGTTGAGCACATCCGTTGCGCTCTGCGTGTTGCTGATGATCAGGCTCCCGAAGGCGCGCCGGTCGATGCTCTTCCGCAGCTCGCGCACGAGCGTGAACATCGCGCAGGTCTCCTTCGCCCCCTCCGAGGTGACCCCCGCCTCGCCCTCGCGCATCGGACGCGTGAGCGCATCGCGGACCCACGAAGCGCCCTCCGTCGCGCCACGCGCCTGGCGAAGCTCCTCGACTGCCGAGTTGAATGCGCCCGAGCCCTGGCGCACATCGAGTCGCACCGTGGAAAAACGAAACGCTTCGACCTCGCGCCGCACGGGCACCACCGTCGCACGCGCGATCGCGCCGCACTCCGCATCGATGAGCGCGCGCTCGAGCGTCTTGAGATCGGCAACGAGATCGTCAGCGGTCGCATACGGCGGCGCTGTCAGCCCCTCGCCACCGCGCTTACGCTGACTCTCGTCCACGGTCGCCGCGAGCCGCCGCTGCACGACGCTCAGCCATTGCCGGCAGAGCTCTCCGGGATTGCGCGCCGCAAGACGCTCGCCATCGTTGCTCGCCTCGAGCGCGTGCGCGAGCGCCTGCTTGAATTCATCGGTGAACTTCGTCGACCGCTCGGAGATGCTCAGCGTCCGCGACAGCTCCGCCACGCGTCGCTGATATCGATGGAGACACTTGGAGCGATACTCCTTGAGCGCCGCTCGCGTCACCTCGTTCGTGACATTCGGATTTCCATCGCGATCGCCACCCACCCACGAGCCGAACTGCACGAAGTTGGGGAGATCGAAGTGCTCGCCTGGATACGACTCGGCCAGCGCGCGCGCCAGCGAATCGTGGAGCAGCCAGACGAGGCCGAACAGTGTCGTGTCGAAGAAGTGGAGCGCCCACGCTACCTCCTGCGCGACCGTCGGCTTCTCGAGCTTGAGCTCACCGGTCATCCAGAGGAGATCGAGCTCCGTGCGAAGCTCCTCGCCGAAGAGCGCGCGCTCGCGCGGCGTGACCAGCGGACCTTCGAGCTTAAGCAGCAGCGCGTAAATCGTGCGCAGCTTTTCGAGCACCGTGACGCGCTTCGCCTCGGTCGGATGCGCGGTGATCGTCGGGATCACACGGAAGGTGCGCAGGAGCTCGCGCACCGTATCCGCCGGCACGCCGAGCGCTTTCCACTCGGCGATCACCATCGCGAACGTTCCCGTGAGGGACTCGAAGCCGCGTTCGCGCTCTACACGCTGCCGCGCCTCCATTGCGTCGTGCAGCTCGGCGATCGGGAGAATCTGAGAGAGGAGCCCGACGGTTTGCAGCGAGCGCGCGATCGACTCACCGGAACTGTCCCCATCAATCCTCCCGCCTTCGAGCACCGCCGCAGACTCCGGCGCTCGCAGCATCACGACCTGCCGCAACATCTCGACGAGCAATCGCTCCGCCCCCGACTCGGGCGTCGGAAGCTCCATCGCCGTTGCTCCAACCGGAACCGCCGGCGGTGCGCGGAAGAGCGCGCGGGTTGCCACTGCGGTCAGGCGACGCGGTCGTGCGGCGCCGTGCCTCCGAAGAAGGCCTCGAGATTGTCGATCGCGCGCATCCCCATCGCGGTGCGCGCCTCCAGCGTCGCGCTCCCCAGGTGCGGCAGCAGCACCACGTTGTCCATCGCGATCAGCGCCGCCGGCACGGAGGGCTCCTTCTCGAAGACATCGAGCCCCGCAGCCGCAATCGTTCCCGCGTCGAGCGCCGCGATCAGATCGACCTCGTTCACGACGTCGCCGCGCGCGGTGTTGATGAGGATCGACCCCTTCTTCATCTGCTTGAAGCGCGTGGCATTCATCAGATGCCTGGTCTCGGGGGTGGCCGGGCAGTGCAGCGACACGAAGTCGCTCTCCTTGAGCACCGCCTCGATGCTCGCCTTCCGCTCGGCGTTCAGCGCCTTCGTGTCGGCATCGCTGAGCGGATACGGATCGTGGTAGATGATCTTCATCCCGAAGCCGAGATGTGCGCGCTTCGCCACCGCGCGCCCGATGCGCCCAATGCCGATGAGGCCGAGCGTCTTCCCGTTTACCTGCGTCGCGAGCATGTGCATCGGGCGCCAGCCGGTCCACTTTCCGCCGCGCACCTCGCGCTCGCCCTCACCGGCCCGGCGCGCAGTCGCCAGCATCAGCGTGAGCGCAAGGTCAGCCGTGTCTTCGGTGAGCACATCCGGCGTGTTCGTGACCACGACGCCGTTCTCCTTCGCTGCCACGACATCGATGTTGTTGTAGCCGACTCCATAGTTCGACACGATCTTCACCGTGCGCCCGGGCGTCGCGAGCAAATCGGCGGTGATCTTGTCGGCGACGCACGGCAGCAGCCCGTCCGCCTCACGCATCACCCTGGCCAGCGCCGCGGCGTCGAGCGGCTTATCATCCGAATTCAACACGACGTCGAACAGCTTCTTCGCGCGCGCCTCGGCCGCAGCCGGGATCTTCCGCGTGATGACGACTTTGGGTTTCCTCATGTCAGGCCAAAACCACGCGACGCGCAGGCTTCGCGAGTGCCTGCTTCATCGCCGATCCGAGCTCGGCGGGACTCGACGCAACGGTGAGTCCCGAATTGCGCATGATCTCCGCCTTCTCGAGCGCGCTGTCGCCGAATGCGGAAATGATCGCGCCGGCGTGTCCCATGCGGCGTCCGCGCGGCGCCGAAAGCCCGGCGACGTAGCCGACGATCGGCTTCGACATGTTGTCGCGCGCCCACAGCGATGCCTCGGCCTCCTGCGGGCCGCCGATTTCGCCGATCATCATCACGGCGTCTGTTTCGTCATCGGCTTCGAAGCGCTGGAGCATGTCGACGAAGGAGCTTCCGTTGATCGGATCGCCGCCGATGCCGACGCTCGTGCTCACCCCGATGCCGAGCACCTGCATCTGCGCCGCGGCCTCGTAGCCGAGCGTGCCGGAGCGAGACACAATGCCGACTCGCCCCTGCGTGTAGATGCTTCCGGGCATGATGCCGATCATCGCTTTGCCCGGCGAGATGACGCCGGCGCAATTCGGACCGATCAGTGTGGGCTTCCGCTCGCGCGAGTAGCGAAGCATGTAGCGCTTGACGCGCATCATGTCCTGAGCCGGGATGCCGTCGGTGATGCAGACGATGAGCTGAATGCCGGCGTCTGCGGCTTCCATGATCGCATCGGCGCAGAACGGCGCCGGGACGAAGATGCCGCTCGCGGTCGCTCCAGTCTCCGCCACTGCTTCCTTCATTGTATCGAAGACGGGAAGTCCCAGATGCTTGCCACCGCCTTTTCCGGGAGTGACACCGCCCACGATCTTCGTGCCGTACTCTATCGCTTCCTTCGCGTGGAAGGTCGACTTGTCGCCCGTGAATCCCTGGAAGAGAATCCGGGTCTTTTCGTCGATCAGAATGCTCACGAGACTTTCTCCCTGATGGTGCGAGCCACCGGTGCATTCAATGCAGCGACCGCCTTCTCGGCTGCATCCGCGAGCGTATCCGCGGAGATGATGCTCAGCCCACTGTCGCGCAAGATCTGTCGTCCCTGCTCGACGTTCGTTCCCGCAAGCCGCGCCACGATCGGCACCGGCACGTTCACGTCCTTCGCCGCCTGAATGATCCCCTCGGCTACCCAGTCGCAGCGATTGATGCCCGCGAAGATGTTAACGAGCACGCAACGCACGCGAGGATCCGAGAGGACGAGACGAAACGCGGCGGCAACGCGCTCTGGAGAGGCTCCACCGCCGATATCGAGAAAGTTCGCCGGCTCGCCGCCAGCGTGGGTGATCATATCCATCGTGGCCATGGCCAGCCCTGCGCCATTCACGATACAGCCGATCGCCCCCTCGAGCGCGATGTAATTCAGCCCGTGCTTCGCGGCTTCCGCATCACGAGGGTCTTCCTCCGCGTAGTCGCGCAGCTCGGCGACGCCGGGATTGCGGAACATGGCGTTGTCGTCGAACTGCATTTTCGCATCGAGCGCGAGCACCTGTCCGCTCTCCGTGATCGCGAGCGGGTTGATCTCGACCATCGTCGCATCGAGATCGCGGAAGGCGCGATACGCACCGAGAATCGCCTTGACGGCCTGGTTGATCTCGGCGGGGTTGAGCTTGAGCCCGAACGCAATCTCGCGCGCCTGAAAGGGCTGCATGCCGACCGCGGGCTCGATCATCACCTTGAGCATGGTGTCGGGCGAGGCGGCGGCGATCTCTTCGATCTCCATTCCTCCTTCCGGCGCCGCGACGACGCACACGCGCTCCGATCGCCGATCGAGCACGAGGCCGATGTACAGCTCGCGCCTGATCGGTACCGCGGACTCGACGTAGAGGCGATGCACGATTTTCCCCGCGGGTCCGGTTTGATGCGTGACGAGCTTCTTGCCGAGCAGCTCCGTCGCCGCTGCGCGCACCTCTTCGGCTGTGGTGCAGAGCTTGATGCCACCGGCCTTTCCGCGCGCGCCCGAATGGATCTGCGCCTTCACGACCCAGCGTCCCCCACCGATCTCCTCGGCCCGGTACACCGCCTGATCGGGAGTGTACACGACGCCACCCTTCGGCACCGCAACACCGAAGCCGGACAGCAACTCTTTCGCCTGATATTCGTGAATGTCCATTGACTGCTCGGTGTGGGTGTCAGCCCGTCGATGATGAATATGTAGACTGGCCGCGCCGAATTTGCGACGGCCAGCCGGTGTGCTTACGTCCCCGTCTTTTTCGTGATCTCGCCAGCCATCACGACGATGTTCTGCGCCATCTTCGCAGATGCCGCGTCGATGAGTCGGCCGTCGAGCGAGGCTGCGCCGCGCCCCTGCGCCTCCGCTTCCGCGAGCGCTTCGAGAATGCGCCTCGCTTTCGTCACCTCGTCCGGCGACGGAGTGAAGAGCTCGTTCGCGAGATCGATCTGTGTCGGGTGGATCGCCCACTTCCCCTCGCATCCGAGAGCAGCGGCGCGCCGCGCGGCGAGCTTGAAGCCATCCGGATCCTTGAAGTCACCGAATGGGCCATCGATGGCGCGAAGGCCGTAGGCGCGGCACGCGACGACCATCCGCGAAATGCCGAAGTGCCACTGGTCGCCGGGATAGTCGGGGTTGAGGCCGCCGATGTTCGTCGTGCGCGCGCGCACGCTCGCCGCGTAGTCCGCGACCCCGAAGTGCATCGCCTCGAGCCGCTTGCTCGACTGCGCGATCGCCTCGACATTCGCCATGCCGAGCGCGGTTTCGATGAGTACTTCGATACCGATCTTGTGCGGGAGCTTTTTGGAATCCTCGATCTGCGTAAGCAGCGCGTCGACCATGTACACGTCCGACGGCACGCCGACCTTCGGGATGAGCACCGTGTCGACGAACTGACCTGCCTGCTCGATGACGTCGACGACGTCGCGATACATATAGTGTGTGTCGATGCCGTTGATGCGCACGGAGATCGTCTTCCCTCGCGGGCGCCAGGGAATCGTCTTGAGCGCCTCGATGACGTTGAGGCGCGCCTGCTCCTTGTCGTTGGGAGCAACCGCGTCCTCGAGATCGAGGAAGACGAAGTCCGCGGGACCGTCGGCCGCCTTGGAGAACATCTCCACGCGCGAGCCGGGGACCGCCAGCTCGCTCCGCTGAAGGCGGAAGCGAGCCGGCTCGTGCCGGGTGAAGCTCATCGCGCGGCTACGGCAGGCTCGTTGCGCTTCTCGGCGTTCTTCGCCGCAGGAGCAGATGAGGTCGTGCCGCCGGTGCGCCAGTACTCCGACGCCGCGCCGACGCCGCTGCCGGGAACGATCTGCGTCATGCCGACATCGCGCATCGCCATCTCGGCTCCCGCGATCGCGCCGAGCAGCATCAGCTCGTTGAGATCGCCGAGGTGTCCGATGCGAAAGAGCTTACCGGCCATCTGAGAGAGCCCCGCACCGAGCGCGAGATTGTACTTGTTGAAGGCCGTCGAGATGACCTGCGCGCCATCGACGCCAGCGGGCACCATCACGGCGGAAACCGTGTCGGAGTTCCACTTCGGATCCTTCGCGCAGAGCTTCAGTCCCCACGCCTTCACCGCGGCGCGCGTGCCTTCCGCGAGGCGATGGTGGCGCGCGTAGACGTTGTCGAGCCCTTCCTCGAGGAGCATGTCGAGCGACTCGCGCAGTCCGTAGAGGAGCGCGAGCGGCGGCGTGTACGGGAAGTAACCGGTGGCGTTCGCCTTGATCTGATCGCCGAAGTCGAAGAAGACGCGCGGGAGCTTCGCGCTCTCGCGACGTGCAAGCGCCTTCTGACTGACGCCGATGAGTCCGAGACCGGCCGGGAGCATGAAGCCCTTCTGCGATCCGGTGATCGCGAGGTCAACGCCCCATTCGTCCATGCGGAACTCGAGGCTGCCGATGGAGCTCACACCATCGACGTAGAGCAGCGCGGGATGCTTCGCGTTGTCGATCGCCCTGCGCACGGCGGCGATGTCGCTCGTCACGCCGGTGGACGTTTCATTGTGCACGACGAGCACGCCCTTGTACTCGTGCTTCGTGTCGGCGCGGAGCTTCTCCTCGATCTTCTCCGGCGATGCACCTTCTCCCCACGGCACCTCGATGATATCTACCTGCAGGCCAAGGCGCTGCGCGCAATCGATGAAGAGGTGGCAGAACTGTCCGTAGCGCACGGCGAGCACCTTGTCGCCAGGACTACAGGTGTTCGAGAGTGACGCCTCCCACATGCCGGTGCCGGTCGCAGCGAAGATGAACGGCGTCCCCTCGGTCGTGCGAAACACCTTTTTCAGGTCGGGGAATATGCTGAGAGGAAGCTTCGGGAAGACCGGAGAACGATGGTCTTCCGATGCCCGATGCATCGCATTCAGAATACGGTCGGGAACGTTGGTGGGACCGGGAACAAAGAGAAAGTTTCGACCGGGCATATCCGACACTCCAAGAGAAAGTTCGTTCAGTTCGAATTGGGGAACAGATTGTCGCACTCGCGCGGGGCGCGCGGATCCGCAATCTTACGATCGATGAAAACACCGAGCCAACCCCAGTGGGCCGTAATGCCCGCGGGACGTCCGATCGACGCGCGAATGGCACTTGTCCAGCTGTACTGGGCCGCGGTACGCGCGGTCGCGCCAGGGCCTGCGATGACTGCGGCGCTCGAGAAAGTCTCGAAGGAGATCGGCCAGAAACGCATCTGGATCATCTCGATCGGGAAGGCCGCGAATCCGATGGCGATCGCCGCGGTCGACTTCCTCGCAGCGCGCAAGCTCGAACCCGCGGGCGGCGTGATCGTCGCGCCGCGCGTGTTGCCGAGTCCCCATCCGCGCATCGAGTTCGTCGCGGGCGAGCATCCCTTGCCCGGCGCGAAGTCGATCGCCGCAGCCGATGCCGTCGGGAAAATCGTGCGACAGGTGAAGCTGGACGATGAGGTCTGGGTGCTGCTCTCCGGCGGCGCGACGAGTCTTGTGGCCGCCCCGGATGGATCGATCAAGCCCGAAGAGATGCTGCAGCTCTTCGAGCTCCTGCTCGGTTCCGGGTTGGATATTGCGACCATGAATCTCATCCGCAAACGGTTCACTCGCTGGAGCGCAGGCCGGCTCTCTGCTGCATTGAGCTCTGCGCGCACGCGAAACTTCATTGTCTCCGATGTGATCGGCGATGATCTCGCCGCAATCGGATCAGGCCCCTGCTCGCCGGACCCCAGTAGCGCGAGTGAGATCCGTTCGTTGCTCGAATCTGCCAAGCTGTGGGATCGAATCCCAGGGTCGTTGCGCCATCACGTTGCCGCGGTGCAGCACGACCCTTCCCGGGAAACGCCAAAGCCCGGCGACGACATCTTCGCCAACGTCGATCGCAAGATCATATCCAGCAATCGTGTCGCTCTCGAAGCGGCGGCCGCTCGCGCCAAAGAGCTTGGCTACGAGCCACGAATTCTCAGCACCGCACTCGCTGGAGAGGCCGCCCTGGTAGGGAAGAGGCTGGCGTCGACACTTGTAAGCTATTGTGGCTCTGGGACATCGCCACTAACCAATCGACCAGTGCAAAGCTGCCTTCTTTGGGGGGGTGAAACAACAGTTACCATGGGCGATGCGACCGGAGCCGGTGGACGGTGCCAGGAGCTCGCGCTGGCGGCTGCGCGAGAGATGGCAACGGCGAAGAGCGCGCGCGGATCGACGCTGCTCGCGTGCGGCACCGATGGACGTGATGGTCCAACGGATGCAGCGGGCGCGATCGTCGACAAGGAGACCTGGGGGACGATCCAAAAAGCCGGTCGCACCCCCGACGCCGATCTCGCGGCGCACGATTCGCATCCATCGCTCGACGCGGCGGGAGCGCTGCTCCGCACCGACCTCACCTCGACGAACGTGATGGACATCGTCATCGGCATCTGCGCGCCACCGCCGAGCAGCGCTTCACGCATGCGTACTCCCGCCGGCTCGCTCGCGCGGCTCTCAGGCTCATTCCGCAAGATCATCGAATAACTGACGGACATAGTGCAATAGTGGCTGACACTCCATTTACGATCGGGCTCGTTCAACAGGCGGTGCCAGCGATTGCGGCCGAGGCGGTCGACGCGGGCGAGCGCGGCATTCGCGAGGCGGCGAAGAAAGGCGCGCAGATTATCTGTCTGCAGGAGCTCTTCGACGCGCCGTATTTCTGCAAGGTGACGGACGCCGAGCGCTTCGATCTCGCTGAGACGATTCCCGGTCCGGTTACCGAGCGCATGCAGCGCGTCGCGAAGGAGCTCGGCGTCGTGATCATCGTCCCGATCTTCGAGAAGCGCGGGCCCGGGGTCTATCACAATTCGGCGGCGGTCATCGATACGGACGGCGCGCTACTCGGCACCTACCGCAAGATGCACATCCCCGATGATCCGCTCTACCACGAGAAGTACTACTTCACGCCCGGCGAGATCTATCAGCACGACGAGTCGATTCCACCGAGCGGCTTCCGTGTGTTCAAGACGAAGGTGGCGACGATCGGCGTGCTGATCTGTTGGGATCAGTGGTATCCGGAGGCGGCGCGCATCACGGCGCTCATGGGCGCGCAGATTCTCTTTTATCCGACGGCGATCGGCTGGCATCCGAAGGAGAAGGAGGAGTGGGGCGCGGCGCAGGCCGACGCGTGGCGCACGGCGCAGCGTGCGCACGCGATCGCGAACGGCGTGTACGTCGCCGCAGTGAATCGCGTGGGCTTCGAGGCCGAGCCCGGTACCGATGGACTCGAGTTCTTCGGACATTCATTCGTGTGCGATCCGTACGGCCGCATCATCACCGAATCGGGCACCGAGCCCGCGATCCTCACGGCCGTGATCGATCCCGGCGCGATCGAGTACACGCGGCGCAACTGGCCCTTTCTGCGCGACCGCCGCATCGATGCATACGGTCCGATCCTCAATCGCTACATCGGGTGAGCGAGCTGGAGAGCTCGGTGTACTCGCGTCGAAACGACGGAGTTCACTACCCGGCGCAGCGGATGCCGGCCGAGTGGGAGGGGCACGCGGCGACGTGGATCGGGTGGCCGCATCATCGTCCGGACTGGCCGGGGAAATTCGAACCGATTCCGTGGGTGTACGCGGAGATCGTACGCGTGTTGAGCGGGCACGAGCACGTCGAAGTGCTGTGCGACGACGATGCGGTGATGGACGAGGCGCGCGAGCAGCTCGTGGCGCACGGGGTGAACCTCGCGCGCGTCGGACTCCACAAGGTGGGTACTGATCGCGTGTGGCTCCGCGATTCGGCGCCCACGGCGGTGATGGCGCCGAGCGGTGCGGTGCACTGGGTGAGCTGGCGCTTCAACGGATGGGCGAAGTACGACAACTTCGCGCGCGACGAGATGATCGGGATGGAGGTGGCGGAACTCTCCGGGCTCGCGCGCGAGGAGGCGCTGCGCCCCGATGGTGGTGGGCGGCTGGTGCTTGAGGGCGGCGGGATCGAGACGAATGGTGCGGGCGCGATGTTGGTCACGGAGGAGTGGCTGCTCTCCGAGGTGCAGGTGCGAAATCCGGGTTTATCGCGCGCCGATTACGAGCGCGCCTTCGCGCACTACCTCGGCGCCACGCGAACGATCTGGCTCGGCGAGGGGTGCATCGGCGATGACACCCATGGTCACGTCGATGACATCGCGCGCTTCACGGACGAGCGCACGATCGTGCTCGCGGTGGAGGAGGATCCCTCCGACGAGAATCACGAGCGGTCGATGGACAACGTGCATCGGTTGGAGCTTGCGGCGAAGACGTGGCCGGGCGGGCTGCGTGTGGTGCACCTTCCCTTCCCGCGCCCGGTGACGATGCAGGGCGAGCGGCTGCCGGCGAGCTACGCGAACTTCTACATCGCGAACGGCGTGGTACTGGTGCCGACGTTCAACGACAGCAACGACCGCTCGGCGCTGAACGCGATCGCGGAGCTCTTTCCGATGCGAGAGGTGGTGGGAATCCACGCGGTGGATCTCGTGTGGGGGCTCGGCACGCTGCATTGTCTGACGCAACAGCAGCCCGCGTCGCGCTAGCGGGCACTGCAGGGCCGGGGTGGAAACTCTGCCCAAACTGCTCTTGCCTCGCGGGCAAAGCGGTGGGCATGGAGGCGATCTGCCGAGCCTTGGACTTGAGCCGCCAGACCCTGTTTTGGCGGCTTCGAGAGGAGGGGGATGAGATGACCTCCGCGTCACACGCGCGTCCGCCGATTACCTGCATATCAGTCATAAATCGTTGATAGGACTTGACTTATGCCGAAACATGTGGTATAATTAAGAGTGTCGCCGAAGTGGCCGCCTTTCCTCTCAGCGTGCCGGCCCCGGTAACCGAGTTCAGCAGTAAGAACGTATGTTTTTGTTCATGTCCGAGAGGTTGGAGGGTATCATATTGCAGACCGCCCGCAACGTGAAGTTTCAGGTCAAGCAGGGAAAGCGCGACGAGCTCAGCCGTCTGTTCAAGGAAGAGTTGATCCCGACGCTCAAGAAGCAGGATGGCTTTCAGTCCGAGATGGCGCTGTATCATGACGGACACGCGTCCGCGATCAGCGTGTGGAAGGATTCGGCGAGTGCGACGAAGTACGAGACCGAGATCTATCCGAATCTCCTTCGGCGACTCGAGCCCGTGTTGGTTGGCACGCCGACGGTCGAGACGTACGAAGTGGCTGCCTCGACGATCTCGTAATAGAAAGTGCTGGATGAAAGAAGGCCCCGTAACGGGGCCTTTTTTTTGTGCGCGCCCGAGCCAGAGGATTATCGAGAACTCGCCTCAGCTAGCAGCGCGAGCACTTCGTCGTCGCGCACCTGCTCGAACTCCTCGTACCATTCGCCGACACCGTGGAAGTGTTTCGGCACCGCGCAGAAGACGGTGGCGATCCCCATCGCCGTGAGCGACTCGGCGCCATCCATGCTCGCCACCGGCGCCGCGAAGATCAGCCGCGATGGGGCCTCGGTGCGCAGCACCGTGAGCGCCGCGCGCGCGGTGCCGCCCGTCGCGAGTCCGTCATCGACCAGGATCACGATGCGGCCACGCACCGGCGCGGGCTCACGGGTGCCGCGAAAGAGCGCGAGCCGCCGCTTCGCCTCCGCGATCTCGCTCTTCGTGATCTTCTCGATGTATGCATCCGTCACCCGGAGCACCTGCACCAGCGTATCGTCGAGCACGCGGGTACCATCCGCTGCCACAGCGCCGATGCCGAGCTCCTCTTGCCCCGGCGCACCGAGCTTCCGCGCGATGAAGACATCGAGCGGCGCTCCGAGCAGCGCGGCCACCGGCGCCGCGACCGCGACTCCGCCACGCGGGATCGCGAGCACCGTCACGGGCTCCGTGCGGAGCGCCGGCAGCGCGTCGAGCAGCTCGCGGGCAAGAAACCTTCCCGCCTCCGCTCGATCGCGGAAGAGCATCGCTACCCGCTCGACTTCGGGAGATAGCGCGTCAGCCAGTCCACTGTGAGGCTGCCGACGATCTCCAGCGCGCCCGGCTCCGCGAAGAGATGCGTCGCGTCGGGGACGATCGAGAACGCCTTCTCGCCGCCCAACTGGGCGAGTGCGTCCTCGTTCAGCGGAATGATCGGGACGTCGGCTCCGCCGACGATGAGCAGCGTCGCAGCCTTCACATCGGAGAGAATGTCGTGCGCGAGGTCCGGCCGCCCGCCACGCGAGACCACCGCGTACACGTCGCGGCGCTTGCACGAGGCGGTGAGCACCGCCGCCGCGCCCGTGCTCGCACCGAAGTATGCGAGCGGGAGCAGCTGCGCCTCCGGCACCGTGCCGACGAATGCCGACGCCGCGAGCACGCGCTCCGCGAGGGTCTTCACGTCGAAGCGAAACTGGCCCGTGCGCTCGTTGAGCTCCGCTTCGTCCGGCGTGAGAAGATCCGCGCGAAGCGTCGCGAAGCCCGCGTCGTACAGATGGCGCGCCGTTATTGCGTTGCGCGAGCTCCGATGATTGCTCCCGCTTCCGTGCGCGAAGACGACCACTCCCTTCGCTCCCATCGGGACCGCGAGGACGCCGGCGAGCGTCGCGTCGCCACACGCGAACGAGATCTCGCGATCGCTCCGCGGCGTGCTCATCGCTACCGGAAGCGGATGATGATGCCGATGCGCGCGAGCGTGCGATCGACGTGCTGCGCCTGGACGCGACGTGCCTCCGCGTAGAGCGAATATCGGCGCGACTTCGAGAGCGCGAGCGTCGTCCCGCCAAAGAAGTCACCGCCGATCACCGCACCCTTGTAGAGTCGTGCAGTATCATCGATGTCGTTGCCGATGTCGCTCCCGCGCCAGTGCACGCCCACCCCCGCGCCCACGTACGGCCCGAACGGACCAATGCGCAGCAGCTCGTAACTCGCCTCCGCATGCACACTGAAATCGTGGAAGGTGCCGTCGATCGGATTACCGAGATGGTCGCGGCGATCGATGTCCGCCTTGAAGTAGTTGAGCCCCACCGCGAGCCGGAACTTCGGCGAGAAGATCGAGCCGATGTCGAGATCCGCTCCGAACTCGTGCCCCTGCTTCCCGTGATCCGTCCACGCCCAGCTGAGGAAGCTGCCGAAGCGGTCGATGCCGAGATGAGCGTGCTCCTCGGTCTGCGCGCGCGAGGGGAGCGCAAGGAGCAGGAGCGCCGCGATGCACGCGACGGCGACACGTGTCACGCCGGATCCCACTTTTGCCGACATGCGGGCCATCGCGTGCAAGGAATACGCCTCGATCACTTGATCACGTCTCCCGGCGCCGCAGTCACCACCGGCGCCTGATGCGCGATCTCGATTTCCGCTGCGGCGAGCTGTCTGTAGATCTCGAGGTTGATACGCTGCTGCGCATCCATGTACTCGCCGTAGCTCACGCCGTTCAGGGAATACACCGTCTCGGTCAGGATCGCGAAGATGCCGAAGGTGGTGACGTTGGAGCGGTCGAAGTTCGCGGCCTTCTCCTTCTCGACGGCTGCGCGGATGATCACCGGCACGCGCGCGAGTTTCTCCGGCGGCGTGTCGTACTCGATTCCGATTTTGAGGATGACCAGACGCTTCTCCTGGCCACGAAAGTTCCGGATGCGGCTCTTGAGGAGGTCGCCGTTCGAGATGATGATGAGCTCACCGGTGACACTCCGCAGTCGTGTCGACTTGAGGCCGATATGCTCCACCGTTCCGGATGCGTCGCCGACGCTGATCGCGTCACCCACCAGGAAGGGCTTGTCGAGCACGATCGACAGCGCCGCGAAGAGATCGCCGAGGATGTTCTGCACCGCCAGCGCGATCGCGATGCCGCCGATACCAAGCCCGGTCACCAGCGCCGTGATATTGATCCCCAGGTTGGCGAGGATCACGAGCAGCAGGATCAGCCAGAGCAGCACGCGCAGGGCGATGGCGACGACCTTGATCGACATCCGTGATCCCGCATCCGCCGCGCGATGGTCGGCGATGCGCTCCGACCAGAACTGCACCCAGCTGCCCGCCCATACGCCCATCTGCACCAGTACGCCCACCATCACGACGAGATGCCAGACGTGCTCGTGATGCGGATTGAGCGTGAGCTCGAGGGATCCCGCCCAGAGCGCGATGATGAGGATGAAGTACGGGCGCGTGCGCCTGCAGGTGAGCTCGAAGAGCTGCTGAAGGTGTGACGGCGGTACGGCCCGCTTCCTCGCTCGGCGCGCGATCAAGGTCCTGGCGAGGAAGAGCAGCGCGAACAGCGCCGCGAAGGTGCTCACGGCGATGATCCATACTGTCAGGGTGTTCGATTGGAGCTCTTGCACGGTAACTTGAGTGGAGAGAGGTGCGATATGCCTACCACGAAGCGAACGGCGGACGCAAGGCGCGCGGGACCCGAATCAGGTGGCCGTCCGTGGATGCTCGTGTACGATGGGTCGTGCAACGTGTGCAGCCGGCTCGTGCGGCGCGTGCAGAAGTGGGACTCGCGCCACGTGATCCAGGCGGTTGCCTCACAGAACGATACCGTGACGACGCGTTTCCCGTGGATCTCGCGCGAATCGCTGGATGAGTCCATGTACGTGATCGCGGCGGACGGCCGCACGTGGAGCGGAGGCGCCGCCGCTCGACAGCTGCTCGCAATTCTCCCCTTCGGCTGGTTGCTCGGCTGGCTCTGGGGGCTGCCGTCGTTCGGTCTGCTCGCGGACAAGGGCTATCGCATCTTCGCGCGGAACCGCTATCGGTTCGGATGTGGCGATCACTGCGCGATCGCGCCCCTGCCGCCATCCGCGCCCGAGCCACCCGCACCAGTCGCTACGCCGACCGCGTAGCGAGCCGTCCGCGCTCCAGCGCGGGCTCGGCGTCCATCCACGCGTCGATCGCGTCGCACGCATCGCAGTTGTGGCAGCGCCACTCCGCCTCTACCTGCTCACCGAAATACTCGAGGATGAAGCGTGTACGGCAACGCGCCGTCTGCGCATACTCGATCATCGTCTCGAGCGCGCGACGATCGCGCTCGCGCCGTTCCTCATACGAGTGCAGATCTGCGCTCAGGTCGACGGCTGTGAGATGGTCCGCGAGTCGCTCCCAGCTTCCGCCGCGATGCTCACGCACGAGCCCGTGACGCTTCAGCAGGATCAACGAGATGCGCGCCTTGCGTGCAGGCACATCCGCACGATTCGCGAGTTCGCTGAGCGAAACGGGCACGAGCATGGGATAGGTCTCGAGCACGAGCGCGACCCGCGCGGCCTCCTGCACCTCGGGGTACTTGCCGCCGAGGAAATACGACTGGATGCGGCGGTCCTCGACGCGATAGAGCAGCGTGCACGTCGCCGGTTCGCCGTCGCGCCCCGCGCGGCCGGCTTCCTGATAGTACGCCTCGATCGATCCTGGGAAGTTATAGTGGACGATGAAGCGTAGATCGTGCTTGTCGATGCCCAGTCCGAAGGCGTTGGTCGCGATCATCGCGATGATGTCGTCGGCCATGAAGGCATCCTGCATCTGCTTGCGATCGGCCGCGCGCATCTTCCCGTGATAGATGCCGATCGGATGCTTCTCGCGAAACGCTTCGTACAGCCGCTCGGCTTCCTTGATCGTGGCGACGTAGATGATGCAGCTTCCCGGCGTGTTCTCGAGGATGCGCTCGAGCTCCGCATCCTTCACCTGCTGATTCACCGTGCGGGAGACCTCGAAGCGCAGGTTGGGACGCGCGAAGCCCGTGATCGTGATGTGCGGGTCGCGCATGCCGAGCTGGCGAGCGATGTCTGTGCGCACCGTGTCAGTAGCGGTCGCCGTGAGGGCGAGGATCGGGGGGCTGCCGAGCCGCTTCGCGATGGAGCCGAGCACGAGATAGTCGGGGCGGAAGTCGTGTCCCCATTGGCTCACGCAATGCGCCTCATCGATGACGAAGAGGCTCACCTTCCGAGTGAGCAGCCGCTCGAAGAAGTCGCGGTCCTTGAAGCGCTCGGGAGTGAGATAGAGAATCTCGCCCGAGCCATCCTCCATCCGCTGCTGCGTGTCGCGCGCTTCGGACGTAGAGAGATGCGAGTGCATCGCGAGCGCATCCACGCCGTGTGCGGCGAGCTTGTCCTGCTGGTCCTTCATCAGTGCGATGAGCGGGCTCACGATCACCGTCAGCCCCGGAAGCATCAGCGCGGGAAGCTGGTACACGAGTGACTTCCCGCTGCCGGTAGGCATGACGACGAGTGCGTCGCGGCCTGCGAGCAGCGCCTCGATCGACTCCCACTGTCCTTCCTGAAAATCTTCATGCCCGAACCGCTCGACCAATACCTTTCGAGCGGCGTCGCGTGAGCGATGCGCCGGTGCCATGCGACGGACTTTCGCATGATTCGTTCCCCGGAGCTATGGCTTCGGCATCTGGATCATGGGCATGGCCCCGCCCGTCACCTGCGGCATCTTGCCGTCCCATCGCTTCGCCATCTCGTACTGCACGAGCGTCGGCGTGACGCTCTGCGCAAGGAGGATGTTCGCCTTCGCCTGCGCCTCGGCTTCGGCGAGAATGGCCTTCGCGCGCCCCGCGCCCTTGATCGAATCGCCCTGCGCCTGGAACTTGTTTTTCTGCAGTTCGTTCTCGGCCGTGAGCGACTGCTGCTGCATCACGTTTTTCTGATTGATCGCTTCGATGACCGCCGGTGGTGCGCGCAGCTCGTTGATCGTGAACTGCTTTACGATGATGCCGTACTGGCTCAGTCGCGATGCTATCAGCTTCTCGACGCGCCCCGTGACTTCGGCCTTCTTCGGGCCGATGATGTCGGCGATGGCCTCGTTGCCGACGATCTCCTGCAGCGCCTGCCGGATCGACTGCTTTACGTAGGTGTGCTCGATCGTCAGGACATCCGAGCGGAACGTC
Source organism: Gemmatimonadales bacterium (assembly GCA_038237245.1). GTDB lineage: Bacteria > Gemmatimonadota > Gemmatimonadetes > Gemmatimonadales > Gemmatimonadaceae > FEN-1250. Next base: position 41,470 of record JBBRYY010000016.1, read on the forward strand.
GAGTAGAGCGCGGGCACCATGCGCTGATCGAGCTCGAACGACATCGAGACGTCGAGCGAGAGCGGCTGTCCCTCGATGGAGTTGACGTTGATCTCGTCGTTGTTCGCCGAGCCCTCATTCGCGCCCTTCGTGAGGACGAGCGTCTGCATGTAGGTTGGATACTCCTGGACGCCCGTCGTGAGCGGATTGCGAAGATGGATCCCCGGACCATACGGCGTCGCGTCGACACCGCCGCCGGTGCGGTGGATAATGATGCCGACGTGGCCGGGGTTCACGTACGTCGTGCTGGTTATCGCGAGGATGAGCAGGGCGAGGACGCCGAGTCCGATGAAGACCAGGCGCAGTGAGATGGGAAGGCGGGTCCGATCGGTGTCCATGTCGTGAGCTCCGGGAAGTGCGTTAGTCGACGATTCCTTTCATGGCTTCTCGAAAGCATTCGGGGCAGATTCGCTCGCCGCTCTCGAGGCGCACGAGCTGCTCTTCGGTATGCTCGCCGTGGATCGGACAGACGCGCTCCGCCTCGCGCTCGATGGCGAGCCGATTCTCGTTCTGTTGCGCGCGAAGACCGAGCGATGTGGACTTTCGTGTGACGTAAAAAACGAGGGCCGCGATCGTCGCGATGGAGGCGACGAACAGGAGGCCCTCGAGAAGTATCTCGATCATTGTGATCTAGACTATGGTCATACGGACTGGGCCGCAAGTTACTCGCGCGGCGCGGCGGCCGAGCGGGGCATGACTCTTCCGTGGTGCCACGTCGATTCACTTCTCTTGCACGGGATGCATGGTGACCACCGAAAATCGCTCTCCCCGCCGCGGCGGAGTGTCTGGCGTCGCGTCGAATGCCCCCGTCGGACCCGAGGTCGGTACACGTCTGTCGGCTCAGGAGATTCACGACAACGTGCTGCAGGCGGCGAAGGAGGAAATGAGGCGCCCGGCGTGGGATCTTCTGTGGTCCGCGGTCACCGCCGGGCTCACGATCGGCTGGAGCTTCGTGGGTGGCGCGTATGCGGCGACGCTCGTTGCGCCGGAATACCACCAGGCGATAGCCGCGGCTGTCTATCCGCTGGGTTTCATCCTCGTAATCATCGGGCGCAGCCAACTCTTCACCGAGAACACGCTGGAGCCCGTGATCCCGGTGCTGGCGCATCCATCGCGGCAGACGGTGGCGAAGATGCTCCGGCTGTGGGCGATCGTGCTCGGGGGGAACATGGCGGGATCGGCGGCGTTCGGGGCTCTTTTCGCCAACACCGCAGTGGTGACGCCCGCAGTGCGCGAGAGCATGCTCGCCCTCGCCGGGCCGCTTTTCCATGGGAGCTTTGGCGAACAGTTCTACCTTGCGATCTTCGCGGGGTGGCTGATCGCGCTGACGGCGTGGCTGGTGGCGGCGACTTCGCAGACCGGGGCGCAAATCTCTCTGATCTGGCTGACGACGGCGCCGATCGCAGCACTCGGCTTCCGCCACTCGATCGCGGGGAGCGTCGAAGTCTTTTTCGTCGCGGCGAGCGGCCAGGCGACTTGGGGCGCGGCCGGGATGTTCATTCTGCCGGCGGTGATCGGGAATATCGTCGGCGGAGTCACGTTCGTAGCGATGTTGAACCATGGACAGGTGTCGTCAGCCGTGGTTGCCCGGACCAGGCGGAAGCGTTAGCATTTTCGAAGCTTCACCGGCACATTTTGCCACTCGAATGCAGCGTTGCTGCGGGTCGGGGCGGCTCGTCGTATTCTCGTATGCATGACTCAAGCGTGCTCTTCCATTCACGTGGCGCCTGTTCAATGACTCGCACGCTTCGGCTCATGGCCGTGGGCTGTGCGCTGCTCGTCGCGCCGGTGTCGGCGTGGGCGCAGGATGGCACGCGCGAGGCACCGGCGTACGACGCGAAGGCGCTCGACGCCCCGAAGCCCTTTGCGGCCTTCAGCGCCTCGGCGATGACGCTCCGGGACAGCCTGGTATCGCTCGCACGCGCGCAGGTCGGCAGGAGGTACGTGCACGGTGGCGAGACGCCAGCGCGGGGTTTTGACTGCAGCGGGCTGGTTCGCTATATCGTTGCGGCGCTTCACATTGTGGTGCCTCGCACGGCCGCGAGGCAGGCCTTCGCCGGCGTCGGGGTGCCCGCGGACACGTCGCAGCTACTTCCGGGCGACCTCGTGACGTTCGGCCGGGGAAAGAAGGGGGCGATCTCCCACATCGGGATCTACGTCGGCAACGGGCGGATCGTCCATGCGAGCACGAAGGCGCACGAGGTGATCGAGACCGACCTGATGAATCCGAAGGTCGCCGGTGTGAAGAAGTGGCGCGGCGCGCGACGCGTGCTGACGAACGATGGTCTCGTGGCGGTGGCGGACACCGTTTCGTAGCCACGCAGCAGGATTGCGCCACCCTGCCGAAAGCGAAGCCCAGCAAACGATGCGATAACACTGAAGTAACGTGTATCGCAGAAATTGGCTCTCTTACTGACGCCGCGTACTCACACTCTGGCGAGGGACGAGAGAATGAAAAACATCTGCACAGTGCTGGCGATGGTCGCTTTGGCGTCGACGAGCGCATCGGCGCAAGGAACAACACTGACGAACGATCCGCTCACGGGGCTTCCTCTGAGCCCCGCGACCGTTGGCAAGTTCGGGAACGCGCCGACGGAAATGCCCGAAGCTGTGATCTGCACGAGCAAGTTCCAGGGGAACCTCTACTCGATAGACACTTCGGACAATGCCACTATGGGTCCGACGGTCGCGTGGTACGCGGCGCATTTGAAGGGGTTCACGCACGCTCACGGGTTCAGTTCGGAGCGCTCGCAGGATGCCTTTTACAATGCGGGTGGCACGATCGCGGTGATAGTGACATCCGACAAAGGACCGGAAAGCAAAAGCGCGCACGTGTATGGCGTGGCGTACGAGCGCTATCAGCCGAGGCTCAAACCGAAGGTGTTCCTGGGACTGACGACAGGGAACATCGACTGTCGCTAGGCGGCAGACGGGCAACGCGAGGATGGGCGGTTGGACAACATTTCATGAGTTGCCCGACGCCCGACAATGGGTTATCATCAGAAGCTGTACGCGTTTGCCCTTTTCACTACTCAGTCGCTTCTCAATGCCGATTCGCGGTCCCCGTCTCAGGGTCATTCGACGCCTGGGCGTTCAGCTCCCCGGTCTTACCCGCAAGGATGGCGAGCGCCGTCCGTATCCGCCCGGCCAGCACGGCCCCACGGGATCCAAGCGCCGGAAGACCAGCATGTTCCGCCGTCTCCTCGAGGAGAAGCAGAAGGTTCGCTTCAACTATGGGGTCACCGAGACGCAGCTCCGCCGTTATTTCGCGGAAGCGCAGCGCCTCCCGGGGAAGACGGGCGACAATCTGCTCGCGCTGCTCGAGCGCCGGCTGGACAACGTCGTCTTCCGCCTCGGCTTCGCTCCCACGATCCCCGCTGCTCGCCAGCTGGTCTCGCATGGACACATTCGCGTGAACGGCAAGAAGGTCGATCGTGCAAGCTTCCTGGCCGAGGTGGGCGAGACGGTTTCGCTGCCCGAGGGGAAGATTCGTGAGCGTGTCGGCGTGCTCGAGTCGGTGACGCGTGGTCCGCAGGTTCGGATCCCGGGCTACCTCGCGCTCGATCCCGACGACAAGTTCACGGGCCGCGTGATCGGTTCGCCCTCGCGCGCGGACATTCCGTTCATCGTGAACGAGGCCGCGATCGTCGAATTCTACGCGCGGTAGTTCGTGGGCGACACTGCGAAAGCAAAGAGGTCGGCCCTGAATTTGGGCCGACCTCTTTTTGCTTCCGGTGACATCGGGCGAGATGCTACGGCGTGCAGGACCCCGCCGGCAGCGTCGTATAGTGCAGCCCCCGCATCGATGCATCGACGCGGAACATGAGTGATGCAGGAGCCGCGGCGTCGTGCGCCTTCACGTTGGGGCCGAGCGCCGCGGCGAGCTCGTGCTGCGTCGCGTCGTCGAAGTTCGTTTGCGCGACCTTCACGCCGCTGAACGCACCGGTCGGGGTGTACTGCACCGTCATCAGCTCGTAGCCGTTCGGAATCTCCGCCTTGCCCGCGAGCTGCGTCTGCACCGCGGCGCTATCGATGACCGTGCTGGTAGCCGGCGTTCCGGCAGGCTGATCGGCGATGATGCAGCTCAGCAGCGGTGCCCTTGGCGCAGCGGGATGCGTGTCGGAGATATTCGAGACGCCGGCCGATGGCGCGGACGACGGGGACGCCGATGCCACTGCAGGCGAGCCGTCGAACGTCACCGCCCAGAATATCGGCTTGAAGTACTTGAGCTCGGACGCGACGTTCGAGATCAGCGCGATGTACACCTCGCGCTGCGCACCGCTCGGGTAGTACCGGGCAACCGCAGCGAAGTGGGCGCCGGCGTTTCCGGA
>JBBRYY010000017.1:0-45595 GCA_038237245.1 Gemmatimonadales bacterium
CCGCGCCTGCCGCGCCTGCCGCGCGTGCCGCGCCTGCCGCGCCTGCCGCGCCTGCCGCGCCTGCTGCGACGCCGGCGTCGACAGACGCAGCTGCGGCGGTGCCGCCCGAGATCTCCGGGATCGAGCAGGGCTGAGTGCGCGAGGCGCGCGGTCGCGGCGTTGACCACGTAACGGCGAAACCGTAACGTTCGCTCGCGCCGGACGCCCTGCGCTCCGCTGGCAGGTCAGTTGCAATGTCGATAGGAAAGTGATGTCGTCGACGTCACCCCGTTCGCATTCAGCGGCCGGTTTTCTCTGGAGGCATCAAAGTGACCGCGACTACTGGCACCCTGGGCGGACGCTCACGACCCCGCGGACGCCGCGGCCCCGCACCGCGCACCGGCGCGAAGCGCACGTTGCTCGGCACGATCACGCAGCTCCCGTCCTATCTCCGGCTCATGGGCGGGCTCCTTACCGATCCCCGCGTCGCTGCGCTCGACAAGGTTCTCCTCGGCGTCGCGATCGCGTACGTCGTCACGCCGATCGACCTGATCCCCGACTTCATTCCGTTCCTCGGACAAGTCGATGATGTGTTCATCGTGGTGCTCGCGCTCAAGCGGCTCATCGGGAACGCGGGGATGCACGTCATTCGCGATCACTGGGATGGGCCGATCGAGGATCTGCATCCCACCGTGCTGCAGGAAGTACTTCTCGCCGCGGCGTTTTTCCTGCCACGCCGCATCCGCCGCCGCCTCCGCAAGATCGCTCGATAGACGCCACGGCGGTTGGTCGACCACGATTGATCCGTTGCACCCTCGCGGCGCTCCTCTCGGCGCTCGCGATGCTCTCGTGCGCGCCCGCCGTCGCGCCGCACGCACCACTTCGCTGGGGTGGTGACGCCGAGGGCGGCGCACCGTTCGTAGAAGCCGATCCAGCCGATCCGTCGAAGGTGCGTGGCTTCGACGTCGAGATCGCGCAGATGATCGGCAAAGGGCTGCATCGCGACGCGCTGTTCGTACAGGTCGCGTGGGCATCGATCGAGGCGTCGGTGGAGCGCGGAGACTTCTCGATCGGGATGTCCGGCGTCGAGGACCGCCCCGAGCTGCGCGCACGACACGCGGTGTCCATTCCGTATTTCGAGTTTCGCGAAGTGCTCGCGGTGCGCTTTGCCGACAGCGCGCGCTATCGCACCCTGGCCGATCTCTCAGGCAGGCGCGTCGCGACGCTCGGCGGCACGGGCGCGTACCAGATGCTGCTCGACCTGCAGCCGCACGGCGGCCCGATCCCGATCTCGTACGACGACGATGTGCACCCGTACGGCGATCTCGTCTCCGGACGTGTCGACGCCGTGCTCCTCGACAACATCATCGCCGACCGTTCGCTTCATCGCACGGGCGGTTTCTACATCCAGCCCGCTCCCGTGGCGATGGGGCACTACGTGGCCGTGCTCGCGGCCGCGGACACGGCGCTTCGCGATTCGGTGAATGCGATCCTGCGCGCGCGCATGCGCGACGGTTCGCTGGAGAAGGTATTCCGCTCCTGGCACGTCTGGGAGGCCGGGCAGGCGGAGTACTTCGCGCGCGAGCTCGCGGACTCCGGCGGCGTACACCCGGCCGGCGCAGCCGCGACCGTGCGGAGCGTCCGATCATATCTCCCCGCGCTGCTGCGCGCGGCGGGGATCACGCTGCTACTCTCCTGCCTGGCGATGCTGCTCGCGGTCACCGTCGGGATCGCGGTGGCCGCGGGACGCGTATACGGATCGCCGCTCCTGCGCGCACCCCTTGCGGTCTACGTCGAGATCGTTCGCGGTACACCGGTGCTGCTGCAGCTCTTCGTGCTCTACTACGGACTCTCCGGCTTCATCCGCCTTCCCGCGTTCGTCGCGGCCGTGCTCGGCCTCGGGCTCAACTATGCGGCGTACGAATCCGAGATCTATCGCGCGGCGCTGCAGGCGATCCCGCGCTCGCAGCTCGAGGCCGGGCGCACACTCGGACTCTCGGAGTCGCAGATCCTTCGTCTCGTGCGCGGCCCGCAGGCACTCCGCCTCGCCCTCGCGCCAATGACCAACGATTTCGTCGCGCTGCTCAAGGATTCCTCCCTCGTCTCCGTCATCACCGTCGTCGAGCTCACCAAGCAGACGGCGATCTACGCGACGAACGTGGGCAGCTGGGTCGTGCCAGGGCTGCTGTGCTCCGCCATCTATCTCGCGATGTCGCTTCCGCTGTCGCGTCTCGCGCGCAGGCTCGAGAAGAAGTGGAGCGCGGTATGACGCCGGCGCTCGACGTGCGGGACGTACATGCATCGCGCGGGTCGCACCAGGTGCTGCGCGGCGTCACCATCGATGTTGCGCCGGGCGAGATCTGCGCGCTCATGGGAACGTCGGGGGCGGGGAAGACGACGATGCTTCGCGCGATCGCGGCTCTCGGTCCGTTCGACTCGGGCTCCATCGTCGTCGACGGCTTTGCGCTGCATTCCGGACCGGTGTCCCCCGAGTCGAAGCTGCGCGTGCTGCGCCGCAGCGTCGGGATGGTCTTCCAGTCGCAGTCCTTATTCGAGCATCTCACCGTGATGGAGAACGTCACGCTCGCGCTCGTGCACGCGCTCGGCTGGACGCGCGAGCGCGCGGAGACCGAGGCGCTCGCGCTTCTCACGACGCTCGGTGTCGCGCATCGCGTGGGGTCGTATCCGCGCCAACTCTCCGGCGGGGAAGCGCAGCGTGTCGCCATCGCGCGCGCGCTCGCCCCCGATCCGACGCTCCTGCTGCTCGACGAGCCCACCTCCGCGCTCGATCCGGCTCGGCGCGGCAGCCTCGGCGAGGTGCTGCGCGCGCTCGCGGCCGAGGGCCATGCGCTGCTGATCTCGACGCACGACGTGGACTTCGCCGAGGCATACGCAGATCGCGTGGCCGTTCTCGCGAAGGGGGTCGTGGTGGAGGAGGGATCGCCGCGCGACATCCTCTCGAATTCGATGCACGCGGACGTGCGCGCCCTTCTGCGCTCGCCAAGCGCCGAGCCACCACAGTGACACTTTACACCCCTCTGGTCGTCCCCTAGCTTTCGCCATGGCAACCAGTACTCGCATCCCATCACGGCCCGCTGTCTCCGCATCGTCGGAGAGCGGGCCGTCTCGTCATCAGGATACCCCGCCGGCGTCACGCATCCGCGCTGAGCCGGCGCTCACCTTCGACGATGTGCTGCTGTCGCCGCGGCACAGCGTCACGCATCCGAAGGACGTGAGCACGATCACCCGCTTCACCACGGGGATCTCGCTCAACATCCCGCTCGTCTCCGCCGCGATGGACACGGTGACGGAGTCCGAGATGGCGATCGCGATGGCGCGGGCCGGTGGAATCGGCGTGATTCACAAGAACATGTCGATCGACCGGCAGGCGGCCGAGGTGGACAGGGTGAAGCGCTCCGAGAGCGGCATGATCCTGAAGCCGATCACGCTCGGCCCCGAGGCGACACTCCGCGAGGCCAACTCGCTGATGATGCGCTTCAAGATCTCCGGCGTGCCGATCGTCGATCGCGACAACAAGCTGATCGGGATCATCACCAATCGCGATCTGCAGTTCGAGCGACAGCTGGACCGTCCGCTGCAGGAGGTAATGACAAAGGTCAATCTCATCACCGCTCCCGTCGGCACGACGCTCGACGAGGCAGAACGCATCCTCGGCAAGCATCGCATCGAGAAGCTCCCCGTGATCGACGCCGAGGGACGACTCGGCGGGCTGATCACGGTCAAGGATATTCACAAGCGCCGCCAGCACCCGAGCGCGAACAAGGATCAGCACGGGCGGCTGTGCGTCGCGGCCGCGCTTGGCTCGGGCGGAGATTTCAAGGAGCGCGCTCGCGCGCTGTTCGACGCGGGCGTCGATGCGCTGGTCATCGACACCGCGCATGGGCACAGCGAGGGGGTGCTGCTCGCGACATCGATCATTCGCGAGATGATCCCCGAGATTCAGCTCATCGCCGGCAACGTCGCCACGCGAGCGGGGACGATGGCGCTAGTGGAGCGCGGTGTGAATGCGGTGAAGGTGGGCGTCGGCCCGGGCTCGATCTGTACCACGCGTGTGGTGACTGGCGTCGGCGTTCCGCAGCTGACGGCGATCATGGACGCTATCGACGGTGCTGGAGATATCCCCGTCATCGCAGACGGCGGCGTGAAGTATTCGGGAGACGTCGTGAAGGCGCTTGCGGCCGGTGCATCGAGTGTCATGATGGGATCGATGCTCGCGGGTACGGAGGAGAGTCCGGGCGAGTCGTTCCTGCTCGAGGGTCGCCGCTTCAAGATGATCCGCGGCATGGGGAGCCTCTCGGCGATGCAGGACGGAAGCGCGGACCGCTACTTCCAGGAGGGCGAGCTCTCCGCGAAGAAGCTCGTGCCGGAAGGGATCGAAGGGCGCGTTCCGTACAAGGGCCCGGTGGGCGACGTGATCTACCAGATGGTCGGGGGACTTCGGAGCGGCATGGGCTACGTCGGCTGCGGGAGCATCGACGCGTTGCGCACCGAGACGGAGTTCGTGCGCATCACCACGGCCGGTCTGCGCGAGTCGCACCCGCACGACGTGACGATCACGCGCGAGGCGCCGAACTACTCGGTCTAGCGACTCGGCTGGACGGAGCTGCGCGCGTTGCGGACGCCGCCGAGCATCAGCGGCGAGATCGGAATGAGCAGAAGCACATAAGTCGCGAGCGAGGCCGCGCCGCCGGTGAGCGTGCGCGGGTCGTAGAGATGACTCAGGAGCACGACCGCCGCGACGCACCACGCAAGCGGAAGCATTCCCTTCAGCACGAGCAGGATCGCGCGCTCCTGCGTCGCTTGGCGTCCGAGCACCGCGAGCACCCCCGCCGCGATCGTTGCCTGCGCGAGCACCGCGCCCCCGGCGACGAGCGAGAGCCCTGCGCCGAAGTGGAGCGCGGTCATCGAGCACGCGAGATTTATGCAGAGCGCCACAGCCGACAATAGCGGCAGCATCCGCTGCTTTCCCACGGCGACGACCCCGATTGCGCCGAGCGTCGTGATCCCGCCGGCGCCGGCGCTGAAGATGAAGATGCGCGCGGCGGCCGCGGCGGGGAGATACCGTGGGAGCGCCAGCGCCATTACAGGCTCCATCGCGAGCGCGAGCGCGCCGAGTATCGGCGGAAAGAGGTTGGCGAATGGGAGCACTGTGCGGTCGAGATGCACGCGCATCGCGGGAGTCGCACCGGCGACGCGAGCGCTTCCGTAAACGTCGGGGAAGATTACCGTGCGGATGATCCACGCGAGTGATGCGGCGAGCCCCGCGATCGAGACGCCGAACGCGTAGAGCCCGAGCGTTGCCGCGCCGCCGTACGCCGCGACGACGAGCCGATCCGCAGTGCCGAGCGCAACCGTCAGCGCGGATGAGAGCGCGAGCGGGATGCCGATATTCAGCAGGCGCCGAAGCGGCTCTTTCACGAGTGTGGGGCGAAAGGGTGCGCAGTTGCGTACCGTCCACAGGCTCGCGAGCGCGCCGAACACGAATCCGGCGATGGCCCCGCGCAGCCCGAAGAGCTTCGCGAGCCCCACCGCCGCAACGAGATGCAGCGACGCGTTCGCGATCTCGAGGAGCGCATAGCGGCGCAGCTCGCGCAGCGCGCGCAGATAGGTCGTCGCGTAGACCCAGAGCTCTTCGAGCACGACGCCGAGCGACACCGCACGCAGCGCGATGCGCCACGTCTCGTCGGTGACGATGAACGAAGCCGCCAGCGCCGCGACCGACGTCGTCAGCGCCGTCGCGATGATCCAGCCGAGCGTCGTGCGCGCGGCGAGATTGGAGCGCTCGAGCGCCTCCGCGTCGCCGAGCGCGCGCTCGCGCACGATCTCCAGCTCGAGCCCGCGCTGCACGCCGAGCCCCGCGAGTGGCGTGTAGCGCATGAAGATGCGGAAGAGCGTCCAGATCCCGAAGGCGCGCGGACCGAGCACGATCGCGAGCAGGAGCCCGCGGATGCTGCGCATTCCCTCGGTCGTGCCACGGGTGGCTGCATAGAGCGCAATGCGACGCCCGCGTCCGCGCCGAGCTGCCGTGATCTCCTCCTGCGCGGGGAGATCCGCAAGCGTCGTCGGCGTCGTCACGACGGCTCGGAGAGCGTGAGCCGGCGCCTCGTGCGAAAGGGGAGCTTCCAGTAGTGCAGCTCCGCGATGTGCCGCGAGCGCCCGCCCCATCGCCCACGTGCGGTGCGCACGCCCGCGATGTTCGTGGACTTGATGAGGAACCAGCACGACTCAGTGCCGCGCTCGAAGAAGTAGCGCTCGCCCGCGCTGAAGAGTGCGCTCGCTGTGCCGCGATGTCGTTCCGCGCGCTCGACGTGTACGAAGCCGTGGAAGATCGCGTTCGGCGGGAGGGTGAGCGGCGAAAAGTCGAGCGCGGAATCGAAGTCGGGAGTCCACCACGAGTAGCCGACGACGACGCCATTGCGGAGAGCGGCAAAGACGGTGCGGTCGGCAGCGCCACGCTCGAGCGATGCACGCCGTCGGCGGGTCATCAGCGCGCCCAGCATGGCATGCTCGTGCGGCGCAAGCATGCGCACCTCGACGCCTTCCGGCGGGGGGATGTTTCTGATGGTCGCGAGGTCGCGCTCGTAGAGATTGTAGTGCGCGCTACGCGCCAGGCGGTAGAATGTCCGCTCTGCCAGTTCGGTCCACAGCCCGTGCGCGCCGTCGGTGCGCCAGGCGTGGCTCGCGTCGCCGGGAAAAGTGACGACGTCGTGGAGATACTTGTTCACGTCGCCGGGCTCGTCGCTGCCAGCTTCCCGAGAAGACGGCGCTGCTTCGCGCGGTTGCGCGCATCTATGAGAGGGGAGAATGCGTGCACGGCCGCTCGCGCTGCCGGCGTCAGACCCCGTACGAGAGTGAGCCGCGACTGCAGCCTCGCTCCTCGCACGACCTTCGGGTAGAGCGCGCTCGGTCCGAGATGGATGCGGGTGATCCCGCTCGCGATCGCGACGCGCACGGGATCGTAGCAGAGACAGTGTTGATAGAGTAACCCGTTACGCGTCTCGTCGGATTGCGCGCTGAGGCAGAGGTCGAGCGCCCCGCCGCCGTCGAGCGCCACCGCCATCTCGAGCAGCGTCGTGCCGCGCCACGCGCATTGCACGCGCACGTCGGCGGACTGCTGCGAGGCGAGCTCGGCGAAGAACCGCGGCGGAAGTGCGGCCACCTTCTTGTTGCGGACGACGTACGAGGCGCGGTAGTGCGCGTCGAAAGTTTCGGCCAGCGCGCCAAGGTCGGTCTCCCACGTGACGCGAATCCCCTGGTCGTGAATCCATGCGAGCTCGTTGCGCAGCGTGCGGCGCACGTTCTTCGAGCGCGAGGCGACGTATTCCTCGGACGAGCTCCACGCGACGTCGAGCACGGCCTCCGAGTTCGCGAAGCTCTCGCGATACCCGCGCCGGTGCGCTGCCGCGCGAATGACGCCCGCGTCCTCGCCGATGAACGGCCACACCACCGCCTTTAGTTGCTCGGCACGCGCCTCCTGCTCGAGCATCTCCATCGCGTCGTCGAGCACATCGTCGGTGAGCACGCTGTCGGCTCCGAGGGGGTCGGAGCCGGTGCTCATCGGCGCTCCGATTGCGAGCGAGGGACGGAGCGACGCGCCGATGGCGCGCGCGAGCGTGTGCGCAGGCCCGTACCAGCGCGCGTGCAGATCGCCGTGCAGCGTCTCCCGCTCGATGTACGCGGGGATGATCGCAACGAGATCGTGACCGTCGTAAACGCCGACGTGCCGCGGCTCGGCGCCGCACGCCTCTGCGGTGACGAACCACGCATGGCGATGGTAGCCACGTCGCGCCAGCGCGTCCCAATCAGCGCGCGCGATGTACCGCGCGCGAGGGATCATGCGCAGTGTGCGCGTGCGAGGCGCCGTGTTCACCGAACTCACGATGCGTGCACGAGCGCGGCGCGCGCCTTCGCGGTTTCCGGGCTCACGACTCCCGGCGCGTAACGACTCCACGATCGGCCCAGAAAGCTCCGGTAGCGCAACTCGCCGATCACACGCGTGCTCGCCGCCGCAGTCTTCTGCGCCGTGCGCTGCGACGCGAGATTGTCGACATCGATGAGCCGCCAGCCGATGCGATACGATTGCTCGCGCGCGTGGTGCAGGCGCGCGAACGCGAGCGCGGTGCCGAGTCCAGTGCCCCGCTCGGAGGATGCGACGTACAGATCCCAGTGGTACGTCGCGTCGGAGGGGAGGGGGAGCGGATAGGTCTCGATGTCGCGATCCATTCGCGTCGAGATCCAGGTGAAGCCGACCGGCGCCGCGCCGCGCCAGGCGACGAGGCACTGTCGGCCGCGCGCGATGCGCTCGCGGAACGTCGCGATGCGACGCTCCGTGGCGATCGCGAAGAGGGGCGACCAGTCGGGGCCGGCGAAGGGCTCGATGCGGATGCCGCCGGGAAGCGGGAGGAGCGGAACATCGGCGACGACGTGCTCGAGGAGCAGCGCGAGGCCGCCGCGCGAGAGACGATCGAAGGTGCGCACGCGGAGCTCGCGCCAGGCGCCGGACGCTCGCGCATGTCGCCACGCGGCGCTCGCGTCCCGGGGAAAGGTGATCGCATCGCGAACGTACTTGTTCATCGCGAGACCGGCGGCACGAGGACGCCGTCGTAGTTCGAGGCGACGCGTGAACGGGCGGGGCGATACTTGCCGCTCGGCTCGGCCGGGATGCTGTCGACGATCATCAGCTCGAAGCGCACGTCCGGTCCGAGCAGCTTTGCACCCAGCGCACGCACACGCTCGACGCGCTCGGCCGTCGCTTCCCCGCGCGGAACGATACTCATGTGAATGCTGTCCACGCGCTCCTGAGTGAGCTGAAAGGTCTCGATCCAGTCGGGATCATCCATGATCATCGTCTCGCTCAGATAGTACGGATGGATCACGCGGCCGTCGGGAAGCGGGAACATGTCGAGCATGCGGCCCTGTACGCCGCCGATAGTGGCGAACGGCGCGCCGCACTCGCACTGAGATCGTCCCTGCTCGGCGATGTCGCCGATGCGGAAGCGGATGAGCGGCATGGTGAACGAGTGGAGCGCGGTGATGAGGACCTCGCCGTGCTCGCCCGGCGCGGCCGGCATGCCATCGGGAGAGACGACCTCGAGGAGCACAGTATCATCGCAGGTGTGGAGTGGGCCGCCGTGCGCGCACTCCCAGGCCATGAGGTTCGCCTCGTTGCTGCCGTATTGATCGCGCACGGGCACGCCCAGTCGCGCTTCGATCTTCAGGCGAAGATCGGGCGTGAGCGACTCGGCTCCGACGAGCGCGACGCGGATGCTCGGCGGAGTGACCGGATCGCGCTGCAGCACCTCGGAGACGCGCGCAAGCATGTTCGGATAGCCGCTGAGCATCGCGGGACGAAAGGCGCGCACTTCCGCGGCGATCGCTTCGGGGGCGAGATGGATGCTCACGCGCTTCTGATTCGGAAGCAGCTTGAGCGCCGTGAGCGTGCGGCCGATCATCTTGTTGTCGTTCGAGTTGGCGCTCTTCGGATTCAGAACGTTGAGTATCCGGTCATCGCTCTTGATGCCGTACGATCGCAGCGCGCGAATGCGCGCGAGATGAAGGACGTTGTGCTCCATCCAGCTGCGGCGGATCATGAACGGGCGGCCGCTCGACCCGCTGCTCTGAGCGGAGATGAGCGTCTCAGGGTCGATCCCTGCGGCGACGCGCTCGATCTCGGGGCGCTCGCGATAGTGCGTCTTGACCACCATCGGGAGGAGCGGCATGTCCTCCGCACCTCGAATGCAGTCGGGATGCACGCCGTGTTCGTCGCAGAGCGCGCGGTAGTACGGAACGGTGCGATAGGCGTGCTGCACGAGCTTCCGAAGCTGTCTGTCGCGGAAGTCCACGATCTCGGCGCGGGTTGCGTTCGCGTGCCCGCGAATCGCCCAGGCGCTGCGGAGTGCGTCGGTGTTGAGGCTCATCGCGCGCTCGCATCCGCGCCGGCAAGCGCCGCTGCGGCATGGATCGAGCGAGGAAGCGGCTGTACGACGCGCAGCTTCGCCCGTGCGCCGTGCTCGAGTCGCGTAACGATTTCCGTCTCGATGCGTACTCCTGCGGGGAGCTCGCGACGGAGCGCGGTAGTGATCTCGCGGTCGAGCGCTCCCGCGTCGGCATCGGAGCCGGCGACCGCACGCACTCGCAGCACGTCGCGCTCCGTCTGCACGATCTGATACTGCGCGACCCCCCGAATCGGCTCGAGCGCCATGGTCAGCAGGTATGGTGAGATAGTCGATCCATCGGGAAGCTCGACCACGTCGGCCTCGCGCCCACTCACGACCCCGAGCAGCGGCGACTGTCTGCCGCACGCGCAGCTGCCCTGGAGCAGCGAGCCGCGGTCGCCGGTACGGTAGCGAATCAGCGGCATCGCTCGATTCACGAGAAGGGTGACGACGATCTCTCCTTCGGCGCCGCACGGGACTGCGACGCCGTCGTCGTCAACGATCTCGACATGTACGACGTCGGCGTTGATGTGGCGGGATCCCGCGTGGCACTCCCAGGCGATCTCCTTCGTCTCCGACGTACCGTAGATATCGAAGAGCTCACCCTCGAAGGCCGCGGTGATGGCGGTGCGCGCGGAGCTGGTGAGGAGCTCGCCGCTCGTGAAGATGCGCGCGGCACGAACAGGCGGCGCGCCAGCATCGCACGCGCGCGCGACCTCGAGTAGCGCGGAGGGGAGCGCGTAGATACCCGCGGGGCGAAAGCGCTGGAGCATCGTCGCGATTTCGGCGGGGGCGCGAAAGACGCTGATGCGGCGCATCCGCCCCGCGCGCTCGAGCATCGCACCGCCTTCCTCGCGCATCTCGACCGCATCGAGGATCGCGACGCGATCCAGCATGTGCATCCCCACCGCGCGACGCGCGCGCATTTTCACGAGATATTTGAGCGTCGCCCACGCCCGCGCATCGTAGTACACGCGGAACGGCTCACCGGACGAGCCTGAGGATCTCGACGAGAACCACGACGCCGACACGCGACCGTCGCGCACGGCTGCGCTCGCCGCGTCGCGCAGCTCGCGCTTCGTGACGGGCGCGAGCGACTGCAGGGCGAGCGGGAGCTCGACGTCGCGAAGTGCCTGCGGTCGTTTGAGTCCCGCCTCTCGCAAACGCGCCGCGTTGAACGGCGAGCGCTCGGCGCACACAAGCAGTGCGCGCAGACGCGCGGCCGAGCGCGCGCGGAGGGATGCGACGTCGAGGTCGAGCGCGCGATGGGCGCCGTGCGCATCGCGCGCGAGCCAGTACGCGACGGCGGCGTGCTTCGCGATCATTGTGCGGCCGTCGTGCTGAGCAGCTCGGCGTAGAGTGCGAGGTAGCAATCTGCGACCGTCTCCCACGAGAGCATTCGTTCCGCGCGCGCGCGATTTCGCGTCGCCATTGCGGCGCGGCGCTCCGGATCATCACCGAGCTCGCGGATCGCGCGCGCGATGGCATCGGAGTCTCCCGGCGGCACGAGGATTCCGTTCTCGCCATTCCCCACGAGATCCGGGATCGCGCCGATGTTGCTCCCCACCACCGGCAGCCCGGCGGCAATCGCTTCGGCGAAGACGTTGCCGAACGCCTCCTCGTACGGGGTGAGTACGAACAGGTCGGCGCTCTGGCAGCGCACTGCGATCTCGTCGCGGCTGAGCGGGCCGGCGAAGTGAACGTCGGCATCTACGCCGAGCTCCGTGGCGAGCGCCTGAAGCGCGGCGGTGGCTGGGCCGCCGCCTGCGATCTCGAGTCGATAGCGGCCGCGCGGGAGGATGCTCCACGCGCGCAGCAGGTCGGCGACGCCCTTGCGCTCGATGAGCCGCCCAACCGCAAGGCACCGCACCGGCAGTACCGAGGCGCGGCGCGCGCTCGCATCCGGCCTGAAGCGATCGAGGTCGACTCCGTTGCCGATCACCGTGTAGCGCAGCGACGGCAGCGTCTCGCGCGCAAGCGCGCCGAGACTCTCGCATACCGGCACGACGCGTGACGAGCGCTTCCAGATCCAGCGCGTGAACGGGCGCAGGATCCGGTGCGCCACAACGAGCGTCGCGTTTCGCTCGTCGTACCCGGGCACATCGGAGCCGCGAAGCGAGACGACCACCGGGGTCTTCCCGATCGGAAGCGCGGGAATGAGCGCGCCCGTCGGAAGGGAGAAGTAGATGTGCACGATGTCGTAGTGGTGCGCGCGTAGCAGCGTTCTCGCGACTGGAACCGCCGCGTACAGATAACTCCCCGCGCCGAAGAACCCCGCCTGATGAATCCCGCGCCGTTTGCTTCGCACACGAAAGAGCGTGAGCGTCGGCGTGAGCGACACGCACGAGCAACCATCGCGCCGCTCGCCATCGACCTCGCCGTCGGGGCGCGATGTGATGACGTCGACGACCACTCCGCGCGATGCGAGGCGCTGCGCGAGCGCCGCCGAGGCGATGCCGGCGCCCCCGCCAAGGGGCGGATACTCGTAGTTGAGAAGGAGAATGCGCAGTGAGCCCGCATTCTCCGTCGCCGTAAAATCGATGGCGGAGCTGCCAGTCGTCGTGCCGTCGTGCGTGCCAGGGAGTGCCCGGAAAGCCATTCGGTGGGGCGCGGGAAGATGAAGTGACGGCAACAGTTGCCGGGGGGATTCGCAATATCCGCGCGCAGGAAGTGCCGGTCTGCGAGGCGTCGGAGGCGTGTACGAGGGACATACGGTAGCATGTTTCGCGGATCGTCGCACGCCTGCTACGCAGCCGTCGCTATGGCTCCGCAGTGCTTGACAGGGCAGTGGCCACGGTAGAACGTTGCTCGATGACCCGGGGCGGACGCCCCGCACGACCGCACGTATAGAGCGCCTTCCCACCCGCCTTGCCCGGAGACAATTGCATGGGTTTGTTCGCCAGAAAAAGCATCGCAGTGCTTCAGGACGAGGCGGGAGAGACGGGCGCGGATACGCTCAAACGCGTGCTCACCGCCAGCAATCTGACACTGCTGGGCATCGGCGCGATCATCGGCGCGGGTATCTTCGTGCTCACCGGGACTGCCGCAGCGCTGCATGCCGGTCCCGCGGTCGTCTATTCGTTCATCCTCGCGGGCACAGGCTGCTTTTTCGCCGGACTTTGCTACGCCGAGTTCGCGTCGATGATTCCAATCGCGGGTAGTGCGTACACCTACGGCTACGCCACGCTCGGTGAATTCATCGCGTGGATCATCGGCTGGGATCTCGTGCTCGAATATCTCTTCGGCGCGGCGACGGTGGCTGTGGGCTGGTCGGGATACTTCGGCGCCTTCCTCCACCACGTCGGCATCGATCTCCCGACGGCGTTCATGCAGGCGCCGCTCGCGGTGCAGGGAACGCACACGCTGGTGCGCGTCGCGGGCGGGATCATCAACCTTCCGGCTGTTGCGCTCATCCTCGCAATGACCGCTCTGCTCGTGGTCGGGATCAAGGAGTCGGCGCGCTTCAACAACGTCATCGTCTACGTGAAGATCGCGATCGTGCTGCTCGTGATCGCGTTCGGCTTCAAGTACGTGAACACCGCGAACTGGCACCCCTTCATTCCGCCCAACACGGGCACCTTCGGCGACTTCGGCTGGTCGGGGGTCGTTCGCGCGGCGGGCGTCGTCTTCTTCGCCTACATCGGATTCGATGCCGTCTCGACTGCGGCGCAGGAGGCAAAGAATCCGAAGAAGGACATGCCCGTGGGCATCCTGCTCTCGCTTGCCATCTGTACGGTGCTCTACATTCTGATGTCGCTGGTGCTCACCGGGGTCGCGAACTACACCACGCTGAACGTGCCGCACCCGGTTGCATTCGCGCTCGAAAACATTCCGGCGCTCAACTGGCTGACGTATCTGGTCGAGATCGGCGCGATCATGGGACTTGCCTCGGTGGTGCTCGTGATGCTCATGGGGCAGCCGCGCATTTTCTTCTCGATGGCGCGCGACGGGCTGCTTCCGCCGGTCTTCGGCAAGGTGCATCCGAAGTTCGGCACTCCGTACGTCACGACGATCGTGACTGGGGTCATCGCCGCGATCGTCGCCGGCTTCCTGCCTGTGGGATTGCTCGGAGAGCTCGTCTCGATCGGGACGCTGCTCGCATTCGTGATTGTGTGCGTCGGAGTGATCGTGCTCCGTCGCCGCAGCCCGAACATGGTGCGCCCCTTTAAGACACCGCTCGTGCCGCTGGTGCCAATTCTCGGCATTCTCATCTGCGGTGGACTCATGGCTGCCCTTCCGTCCGATACCTGGATACGTCTCGTCGTCTGGATGGCGATCGGCATCGTCATCTACTTCACGTACAGCCGCTCGCATTCGAAGGTGCAGCGCGGAATCGGCGCCGCCACCGACTGACCGACGGTGTCGTTAGCTTTGAGGCGGCGCCCCGAACATCGGGCGCCGCTTCCTTTTTCACTCGACATGCCCACGACTCTTCCCGATCTTCTCGCCGTCCCCGCGCATCGCGCCACGGCGATCGAGCGCTACTCGTCCGAATTCACGGCGGGGCGCACGGTCGCGCTGCTGACGCACATCAACTCCGATGGCGACGGCTGCGGCTCCGAGGTGGCGCTCGCGCTGCTTCTGGCGCAGCGCGGGCTGAAGGTCCGGATCGTGAACCCGACGCCGTGGCCGGAGATGTTCGACTTCCTCCTCGATGGCGTCGAGGAGCGCAGCGCCGAGGGCGCCGCCGCGTTGGCTGGCGTCGAGCTCCTGGTGGTGCTCGACATCAGCGATCTCAAACGACTCGGCCCGCTCGGCGACGCCGTGCGCAACTCTCCCGCGCGCCGCCTGGTGATCGATCACCATCTGCCGCAGGATGAGCCGGCGGGCGAGATCGTCGTCTCGGACACGACGGCATGCGCCACCGGTGAGTTGATCTTCGACTTCGCGCGCGTGCTCGATCTCGAGATTACCGCGCCCATCGCGCGCGCGATGTACGTCGCCATACTCAGCGACACCGGCGGCTTCAAGTTCAGCAACACGTCGCCGCGCTGCCACGCGATCGCAGGGCAGTTGCTCGCGGCCGGGGTAGAGCCCGAGGAGATGTATCGCCGGATCTACGCGTCGGTTTCCGTCGGCCGGTTACATCTCCTGCGCGATGCGCTCGCGACGCTCGAGGTCGACGCCGCGCACGGTCTCGCATGGATCGCGCTGCCTGCGGGCGCGCTCGAGACGTACGGCGTGCGCGCCGAGGAGCTCGACGGTCTGGCCGAGCATCCGCGCTCGGTGGCTGGGACGAAGATGGCGGTATTCTTCCGGGATCTCGGGCACGGAAAAGTGAAGGTTTCCTTCCGCAGCACCGGCGCGGTCGATGTCAACGCGTTCGCGCGGCAGTTCGGCGGCGGGGGACACGCGAAGGCATCCGGCGCACTCATCGCGGGGACACTCGCCGAGGTGCGCGACAACGTCATCGCGTCCGCGCGAGCATTCCTGACGCCATAACGATCCGCTAGCTTTCGCGCATGGCTTTCTTCAAACAGCGCACCGGAACAGACGTCGAAGGCGACATTCGCACCGCGATCGATGGGATGCGCCCGTTGCTGCGAATCGAGACCATGGACATCGAGCTCGTCGCGTTCGAGATGGAGAACAGCGTCGCCGTGATTCGCTGCACCGGCGACTGTCCCGACTGCGATCTGTCGGCGGAGAATCTCACGGTTGGAATCGAGGCGCATCTGCGCCATCAAGTTCCGGAGATCCGCGCCGTACGCTTCGTCACGCGCTGAGGCGCGCATGACCGAGACATTGCAAACGCGGATCGCGCAGGCGCTCCAGGGTGTAATGAATCCGCGCACGAGCGAGGATGTCATCCGCTCCGGCATGATCCGCGACGTCGCTGCGACCGTCGATGGGCGCATCCGATTCACAATCCTCCTCGATGCGCAGGACCCGGCATCGCTCGTGCGCGAGGTGCGTCAGGCCGTCGAGCGCGTGGACGGGGTGAAGGATGTGCGCGTCGACGTACGCGATCCGTCGCAGTCGTCGGCGAATTCCGCGGTACCGCCCGTTGGCACTCGCGCGCCGGCATCTCTGCCGCCGGCTTTTACTCCGCCGAAGGGGCGCTCGCTCCCCGTGATGGGGCAGGAGCCGAAGGCGAAGGCCGTTCCACCCGCACCGACGCCCGTCTCCTACCCGAATCTCGGTCGCATCCTCGCGATCTCGAGCGGCAAGGGGGGCGTAGGGAAGTCGACCGTCGCGGTGAATCTGGCTGTCGCGCTCGCGAGGCAGGGGCTGCGCGTGGGACTGATGGACGCCGATGTCTACGGTCCAAACATCCCGATGATGATGGGCGTCAACACGCCGCCCCCCGTCGTCGGCGATCGCATCCAGCCGCTCACCGCGCACGGCGTGAAGCTAATGAGCCTCGGTTTCCTCATCGAGCGCGATCAGCCCGCGATCTGGCGCGGCCCGATCGTGATGAAGATCGTCACGCAGTTTCTGCGCGATGTGGATTGGGGGACGCTCGACTATCTGCTCGTCGACATGCCGCCGGGCACGGGCGACGCGCAGCTTTCGCTCGTGCAGGCGACGCACGTGCACGGCGCCATTATCGTGACGACGCCGCAGCCCGTTTCCACCGGCGACGCGCTCCGCGGCGCGAAGATGTTCGAGCGCGTCAGCGTGCCCGTGCTCGGCATCGTCGAGAACATGAGCTACCTGTTGTGCGCGCACTGCGGCAAGCCCACGCCCCTGTTCGGCTCCGGCGGCGGACGCGCGCTCGCGGATGAGCTGCACATCCCCCTGCTCGGCGAGATTCCGCTCGAGTCCGGAGTTCGCGAAGGCGGGGACACCGGTAGTCCGATAATCATCGCGCACCCCGAATCTTCTGCGGCGCGCGCGCTGAATTCCATTGCGATGCAAATCGTCGAATCCGCGGCGGCTCTCAAGACGTGAGCGAAACGGCACTCCCGCCCACTGTCGTCGATACGCGGCCGTCGGAGACCAACCCGGCGGCCGCGCTGCCGATGGACCCACGCGACGGATTCGCCACCGCGATCACGGGCGAATATCGCTCTGTGAAGTCGCTGGTCGACGGATCGCTCACGCGCACGGTCGCCACCGTCGCGCTCCCGGCCGTCGCGTCGACGCTGCTGATGACGCTCTTCGCCACCGTCGACGCATTCTGGGTCGGCACGCACATCGGCCCGCAGGGGCTCGCCGCCGTCTCGACCTCGATCTTCTGGGTGTGGATGCTCATCTCCTGTGCGGAGCTCGTGAGCGTCGGGCTCACGGCGGTGGCGGCGCGGCGTCACGGCGAGCGTCTCCACGACGCGGCTGCGCGCGCGGTCTCCGATGGGCTCGTGCTCTCCATCGCGATGGCCGTGGTGCTCGGTGCCCTCGGCATCGCGAATCTCGACTCGCTCTTCGGCATCATGCACACCCCCGCCGACGTCACCGCGCTCGGCAAGAGCTACCTCGGCACCTACCTGCTCGGCGCGCCGCTCATCTTCGGCTTCTTCGCAATCGACGCGGCCTTCCGCGCGGCGGGCGACACGAGGACTCCATTTTTCCTCCTGCTCGGCTGCGTCATCGCCGCGCTCGCGCTCGACCCCGTTCTCATCCTCGGCCTTGGGCCCGCGCCGCGCCTCGGCATCGCGGGCGCCGCGGTGGCGACGATCTTCACGCGCTCCGTCGCCTTCCTCATCGGCATCGTGATTCTGATCCGCCGGCGCATGGTGACCTTTGGTGTCCCCGCGATGGCGACGCTGCGCGCGATCGTGCGCGTCGGGCTGCCGACCGCGGTCACTGGAGTCGTCTTCAGCGATATCTACGTGCTGCTCACCCGCACGACGACGCAATTCGGCACGCCTGCGCTCGCGGCGCTCGGTGTCGGCCATCGCGTGGAGAGCTGGTCGTACATGGTCGGCATCGGTTTCGGTGCCGCAGCGGCGGCGATCGTCGGGCAGAATCTCGGCGCGAAGCAGGTGGCGCGCGCCGAGCGCGCGGCGTGGATCGCGACGGGCTTCGCGATGACGCTCGGGCTCATCGCGGCGATCGGCGAGTATACGCTGGCGACGACCTTCGCATCCGTATTCACCAACGATCCCGCGGTGATCGCCGAGAGCGTGCGCTATCTCCGGATCGGCGCGATCTCGACGCTCTTCGCTGGCGCCGAGCTGGTGCTGGAGGGCGCGCTCGGAGGCGCTGGCGACACGCTGCCGCCGATGATCACCTCGACCACCCTCACCGCGCTCCGCATTCCGATCGCCGCGTGGGCCGCCTCGCGATGGGGAACGTCGGGGATCTGGTGGACGATTTCGCTCACCGCTCTGGGCCGCGGTGTGGCGATGATGGCGCTGTGGAAGTGGGGACGATGGAAGCGAGTTGTGTGGGTGACGACGCCGGGCTGAGCGGCATGTCCATCGACGAGCGCCCGGGGTTCGCCGATGTCACGACGCGGCCGGCGTAGACCGCGCCGCGGCGCGGCTCCGTCGCCCCCGTGCCATTGTGCAACTCCGAGTTGAGCTCTCCGCCGGCGAGCAGCACGATCATCGTGAGGTACATCCACGTCAGCAGCACGATGACTCCGCCGATTGTCCCGTACGTCTTGTTGTACGTCGCAAAGTCAGTGACATACAGTCGAAAGAGGAGCGTCACCAGCAGCCAGAGCACCGTGGCCGCGCTGGCGCCGACGAGAATCTGACTCGGATGCTGTTTGAGATTTGGCAGCGTGCGATAGACGAGGAAGAACGCGAGCACGATCATGGCGACGGCGGCGGGATACTGCAGAATCGTCCACGCGAGCACGAAGAGGTGGTCGAGCCCAATGCGTACGCCGACACCGTGCGCGATCTCCGGACCGGCGAGCATGACGATGCTCGCAATGCCGACGAGTAGTCCGAGCCCGAGCACGCAGGCGAGCTGAATAAGGATTCGTCTCCACCATGGTCGCGTCTCCGTCACGTTGTAGGCGGAGTTCAGTGTGCTCATCAGCGAGCCGAACACCGCCGAGCCTGACCAGAGCGCGAGCACCGCTCCCACCGAGATGATGCCGGGGGCGTTCTTCGAGAAGACGACGTCCTTGATCACACTGCGCACGAGATCGATCGCCTCGCCGGGGACGATCGTCGCGAGCTGATTCATCAGCCAGGCGAACGTCTTCTGCTTGTCACCGAACAGCGAGAGCAGCGGGGCCGAAAAAAGGAAGAAGGGGAAGATGGAGAAGAACGCATTGTAGGCGGCCTGCGCGGCGAGCCCCAGCACGTTGTCGTTGAGAATTTCCTTGCCGGTGGTCTTGAGCAGGGGACCGACCCGGAATCCCTTGATGATCATCTCGCGCTCCGGATCCTCATGCTGTTAGAGAAAAGCAAGGGATGGGCCGCGCGGGAACATGAGCGCCAACAACTGGAGTTGTCGATTTTCAAGCCATACTACCCGCTTGCCAACGTTTTAAGTCGCGTTCGATGAGAAGGTGTCGCACGCCTTGGGATCGCCGCTGTCGAAGCCGCGCTTGAACCATGATTCTCGCTGCGCCGAGGTTCCGTGCGTGAACGACTCTGGCGAGATGTGCCCTGTCGACATCTTCTGCAGCCGGTCATCGCCAACCGACGCCGCAGCCTGGAGCCCCGACTGCACATCGGCCGGATCGAGCAGCTGACGCTGTGCCGTCGAGTGTCCCCACACGCCGGCGTAGCAATCTGCCTGCAGCTCGAGCCTCACCGACAGCTCGTTCGCCTGATCGGGGTGCTGCTTCTGAAGCCGGCGCATCTGCTCGTCGATGCCCTCGAGATGCTGCACATGGTGCCCGAGCTCGTGCGCGAGCACGTACGCCTGCGCGAACTCGCCCGGGGCGCCGAACTTGTCGCGCAGCTCATCGTAAAAGCCGAGGTCGATGTAGACCTTCTCATCGAGCGGGCAGTAGAAGGGTCCCATCGCCGTCTCGGCCTGTCCGCATGCCGATTGCACGCCATCGCGGAAGAGGACGAGCTTCGCGTCGTGCCAGTTCGCACCTTCCTGCGGCAGGAGCGTTGCCCAGGTCGACTGCGCATCGTCGAGCACGAAGGAGACGAACTGCACCTCGCGATGCTCGGCCGGCGACTCGGTGCCCGCGGGGGGCGGCGCGTCGCCCGACGCCGTGGTCGTTTGTGCGCTGCCGCCGCCGTCGCCGAGGAGGGTGAAGAGGTCGCGATGGAAGATCAGGCTCAGGATGAGCACGATGACCGTGCCACCGATCCCAAGGTGGATGCCGCCAAAGCCACCACCGCCGCTGTCGCCGCGACGATCTTCGATGTTTGAGCTCTCGTTACCGGGTGTCCAGCGCATCGCAGCCCTCGGGATGTTCGGGAACCCGAAGGCAAAGCAAGAAGTTGGCCGCTCAGTTCATCCAGACGACATCGACGTTCGCCAACGTGGCGCTGCCGTCGATGAGCACGTGGCGCTTCGCCTGCTCGTAGCCGGCGCTGTACATCACGCCGCCACGCTCCGTGAACCCCTCGGTGTCGACGTTCGCGATGCGGTGCGCGAGCTTCAGCGAGACACCCACGTCGCGCGGGATGCGCAACGTTGCCGAGCCGAGGACGACACGCAACGTCAAGGGCATCTCGCCCTCCCACGTTCCGCCGAGATCTACGTCGACGCTCCCCACCGTACTCGCGATCGTCGCCCGCTGCGCACGCGCGTTGCCGAGATCGTGGATGGTGATGCTCCCGACGCCGGCGTCGATCGAGAGATCGCGCATGGGCCGCGGGTTCGCGCTGCCGAAGGTGAGAACCGTCTCCGTCGCGCCGGAGGAGACGCGCACCGCGTCGATCCAGAGCGAGCTGAGATCGAGCTTCGCGCGCGTGGTGCCGAGATCCAGGTCGAGATCGAGCGGAATCCCCGCCGCGAGCGCGAGATCGAGCCGCCCCTCCTCGGTGCGCTTGCTGTTCGAATGCCGCGCCGAGGTCTGCATCGTCGAGCTGTCCAGCCCAATGCGCAGCGTACGCGAGACGGCGTCGTAGCTGCGCGAGATGCGCTGCTCGTTCGCGTCGAAGTGCGCTTTCGCGTCGTAGAGCAGTGGCGCCGCGGCGGCGCCGAGCGTGAGCGTGCCCGCGTCGTAGCGAAGGAGGACACGGAGGCTGTCGGTCGAGCCGCGCGGGCGGCTGGCCGCGAGCTCGCGCCAGCTCCGCGCATCGCCGCTGCTGACGCCAATGGTGAATAGCCCGAGGAGCGCGAGCATCAGCCCCTTCATGGCTCGCTCGTCCTCGGCGCCGGCGTCGGGCGGCGCGCAGCGGCGACTCCCGAAACGGGCGTCGGCGTCTGCCACGCGTACTCTTCCGCTGGCGGCGCCGGCACGTTCGGCATCGTCACCGGTGCGCGCGTGCCACCACGCGTGATGATCGTGGCGCCGAGTCCGACGGTAGCGGCGATCCAGGTGCTGAGAAACGCAAGAAGACGCAGCACGCTTCCCGCGAGTCCCATGAACGCCGCGCCGCCCGCAAGGAGCCAGAGTACGAGAAAGATCGAGAGCCCCGCGATGAGGTGGCTGACGACGGGCCGTGGATCGCGAACATAGCGCTCACCGCGCATCACCGCGTCGCCGACGAGGAGCGACATCGCGAGGAAGCCCAACGCGAGCGCGCCGAGTGTGGCGAGCGCGTAGGCGACAGCCGCGAAGGGAATGAGCAGAACTCCGACGAGCGTGATCGCGAGAGCGACCATCGAGAGCACGAAGAGCGGCACGATCGCGATCTCGCCGAGGAGACCGAAGATGAGGGACCGAGAGAAATCGGTCCGGATGGTGGAGGCAATCGTCTCGAGGTGCGTCCGCGCGCCGATCGCGACGGCGAGCGCCATGGCGATGAGGATCAGATAGCACGACGCGGCGAGCGAGAGTGAGCGCCGCGTCGCCTGCGCGGGGGTGAGCTGTGCACCGGCGATCGGGCCGACGCTGAAGGCGGAGATCGTGCGCGTTTCGCCGTCGACGGTACCGCCGGCCATGCGCACCTGGCCGCCGACGGAAAGCGCATCCCCGCGCACGTGCCCGCCGGGGAGAATCACGACGTCGCTGCCGATGGCGACGGCGTTGCCGTCGACGATGCCCCGAATCTCGAGTGGCCCATGCCAGCTCGCGATGTCGCCGGTGAGATGCTGATTCCCCTCGACGACGTGCGCACTTTCGCTCAACGCCGAGCGGCCGAGCGACAGCCCATTCGCGTCGCGATGCAGGGAGTCGAGCGCGGCGCTGATGGCATCAGGGGAAGCCGACGCGCGGGTGGTGTCGGACTGGCCCTGTGCCCGAAGACTCGATGTCGCGACGAACGCCAGCAGCATCGCGATCGCGATGCGCGGCACCGCGCGCACGCTAGCGCCCGCGCGCACGAACGGCCGCCACGCGAATCATCGTTGCAGCGGCCGCGCCGGTGATCACGAGCAGGAGCGCCGCCACGGCGAGCCCCATCGCGCCGCCGGCGAGGAGCGGTCGAGCCGCCTCGCCGAAGAGCGCCGACATCGCACTGCCCACCGCATCGAAGGCCGCGCTGCGCACGCGGTCGAGCACGAGATCGGCGGTGAACATCACCGCGTCGATGCGGGTGAAGACCCACGCCGAGACGACGGTGAGGACGATCGCGATCGATGCGAAGAGTCCTGCAGCAGCGAAGCGGAGCGCGCGCGACTGCGGGATGAAGCCGCGCACGGAGTCGAGGAGGGCGACGTGCCAGGGGACGAAGAGCTGCACCCGCGTCAGCACCCGCCCCGCGAACAACGGAGAGGGGGCGATGTGCGGCAGATGCTCGAGCTGCCGAACGAGCGCCCGCGCGCCCTCCAGCTCATTGCGGCACGAAACGCAACTGCGGACGTGCGCCTTGAGCGGCGGGGTTCCGAATCCGACCTCGCCGTCGAGCAGCAGGTCGATCTCTTCAGGCAG
This sequence comes from Gemmatimonadales bacterium, assembly GCA_038237245.1. Classification (GTDB taxonomy): domain Bacteria; phylum Gemmatimonadota; class Gemmatimonadetes; order Gemmatimonadales; family Gemmatimonadaceae; genus FEN-1250. The sequence continues at coordinate 22,783 of JBBRYY010000017.1, forward strand.
TAGGTGTCGTTCCACTATTCCTCCACTGGGTCATACGAGGGCCGTGCCGGGCAGGTTTCAGAAGCGTCGAACCGGGTCATTCGCGCAGATCCTCAAGCGCCTCACGGAGCTCGTGGCGGGCGCGGTGGATGTAGGTCTTGACGGTTCCCAGGGGCAGATCGAGGGTGGCGGCGATCTCCTCGTAGGAGCGCCCCTCGACGTGCCGGAGGAGGATGCAGGAGCGGTACTCGGGGCGGAGCTTGCCTATCGCCTGCTCGATTGCGCTTCCGAGCTCGCGGGACTCGATCACTTCGAGGGCGGACTGCCCCCGCGATTCGACGTCCAGGGACGTGGCCTGCGCCTCGGCCGCCGTCGCCGCGTGCGGCGAGCCGTCGAGGCTCACCGTGGCGAGCTGACGCCGGCGGAGATGATCGATCGTGACGTTGTTCGCGATCTTGAAGAGCCAGCTCGACAGTTTGAATTCGGGCCGGTAGCGATCGATGTTGTTGAGCACCTTGATGAAAGTGTCCTGGGCCAGGTCTTCCGCGAGCTCCCGGTTGCGCACCATCCGGAAGATCAGCGAGAAGACGGGCCGCTCGTATCGCCGAACCAGCTCCCGAAAGGCCGGCTCGCGCCCTTCCTTCGCGAGCGCGGCGACATCAGCATCCGGGAGGTTACGGAGATCGAGAGCGAGGGCCATTCATCGGGAGAAGGAGACAGGGCGCGGCATCCCGCTCGTCAGCTATAAGGTAAGGCGCGCTCGCAACGCGAGCCAGCATCAACGCTTGCGCGCGCTATGGGGCTCCGGCACTTTTCGCTGGATGTCCACCATTACCGAGGAGGAAGAGGCACTCTCCGCGGCCGCTGGCGGACGCGCAAAGCGGGCCTACGTGCGCCGCATCTTCTCGGAGATCGCGCCCCGCTACGACTTCCTCAATCACGTTCTCAGCGCGAACATCGATCGCGGCTGGCGCCGCCGCGCGATCGCAGCGCTCCAGTGGCAGCGCGATCCGCGCGGTGTCTACGTCGACGTCTGCGCGGGGACGCTCGACATCGCCGCAGCACTGGCGCGCGAGCCCGCCTTCGCGGGGCAGGTGATCGGCGCGGACTTCGCCGAGCCGATGCTGCGCGCGGGCGCCGCGAAGACGCGCGCGCTCGCGGTGCGCCCGGTGGTCGCCGATGCGCTGCGGCTGCCGCTGGCGGACGAGAGCTGTGCCGGGATCATCGTCGCCTTCGGCGCCCGCAACTTCGAGGATCTCGACGCGGGACTGCGCGAGATGCTTCGCGTGACGGCGCCCGGCGGCCGCATCGTCGTGCTCGACTGCTCCACGCCTCGTTCTGCCGCTGTGCGCGTGCCGTACGAATTCTATTTTCATCACGTGCTGCCGGTGATCGGGCGGATCGTGAGCGGGCATCGAACGGCGTATCAGTATCTGCCGGAATCGGTCGACAACTTCCCGGACGGTGAGTCGCTCGCGCGGCGCATGCGAGCGGCTGGGATCGCGAAGGTGCAGTGGGAGCCGCTCACCTTCGGCATCTCGGCGCTCCACTACGGCGAGCGCGCGGCATGAGCATCGACACTATTTCCGATTTCATCGCGCAGATCGACGCCATCGGCGAGCTGGTGCGCGTGAAGCATCCGGTGCGCGCGGAGCTCGAGCTCTGCGAAATCGCGGACCGCGTGATGAAGAGCCAAGCCGGCGGGCCCGCACTCCTGTTCGAGCATGTGGTGCTTCGCGATGGCTCGCGGTCGGCGTACCCCGTCGCGATCAATCTGTTTGGGTCCATGAAGCGCATGTCGCTGTCGCTCGGCGTCACCGACCTCGACGACATCGGCGCACGCATCACGGAGCTCGTGCAGATGAAGGTTCCCGACGGGTTGATGGGAAAGCTGTCGATGCTTCCGAAGCTGTTCGAGATCGGGAAGTATCCGCCGCGAGTGAAGAGCGGCCCGGCGGCGTGTCAGGAGGTCATCTGGAAGGGTCGCGACATCGATCTCGACAAGCTTCCGATCATCACGTGCTGGCCCGAGGATGGCGGGCCGTACATCACGCTGCCGATGGTGATTTCGAAGGATCCGGTGCGCGGGATTCGGAACGTCGGGATGTATCGGGTGCAGCAGTTGTCGAAGAACACGCTGGCGATGCACTGGCAGCGGCACAAGGTGGGCGCGGCGCACTGGCGCGAGATGGCCGAGCGCGGGGAGAAGATGCCGGTGTGCATCGCGGTCGGCGCGGATCCGGCGAGCGTGTACTCGGCGTCCGCGCCGCTTCCACCGACGATCGATGAGTTTCTCTTCGCGGGATTCCTGCGGAAGGAGCCGGTGAAGCTCGTGAAGGCGCTCACCTGCGATCTCGAGGTTCCCGCGGATGCGGAGTTCGTGATCGAGGGGTACCTGGACCCTGTTGAGTCCCTTGTGATGGAGGGGCCGTTCGGCGATCACACGGGATTTTATTCGCTGGCCGATCTGTATCCGCTGGTGCACGTCACCGCGATCACGATGCGCGAGCATCCGGTGTACGCGACGACGATCGTCGGCAGACCGCCCATGGAGGACTTCTATCTCGGTCACGCGACGGAGCGGATTTTTCTTCCGCTGCTCAAGCTCACGGTGCCGGAGATCGTCGACTATCACATGCCGGCCGAGGGGATTTTTCACAACCTCGTGTTCGTATCGATCGACAAGCAGTATCCGGGGCAGGCGTACAAGGTGATGAATGCGATGTGGGGGCAGGGGCTGATGTCGCTGGCGAAGGTGCTGGTGATCGTCGACAAATGGGTGAACGTGCGCGATCCGCAGGAGGCGTGGTGGGTGGCGCTCAACAACATCGACCCGGAGCGGGACACGCGATTCACGCTCGGCCCGATGGATGTGCTCGACCATTCGAGTCGCGCGTTCACGTATGGTTCGAAGATGGGAATCGACGCGACGAAGAAGTGGCCGGAGGAGGGCTTCTCGCGGGAGTGGCCGACGGTGATCGAGATGGATGCGGAGACGAAGGCGAAGGTGGACGCGATGTGGCCGAAGCTGGGACTGGGGCTGGACGGCCGCGGGGGGAAGCGATGAGCGAGGCGGCGGTGGGCCGGGAGGGGCAGACGTTTGGGGGGCGCTCGCGGCTGGTGCGGTACGCGAACTTCGTGAAGCTGCCGCATACGTTGTTTGCGCTGCCGTTCGCGTTGGTGGGGGTCACGATCGCCAGTTATGTCAAACAGGCGCCTCTGGTGGATGTGGCCTGGGTCGCGCTGGCCTTCACCGCCGCCCGCTTCGCAGCGATGGGCTTCAACCGCATCGCTGATCGCCACATCGACGCCCTCAATCCGCGCACTGCCGCGCGCGAGCTGCCGAGCGGGGTGATGTCGGTGCGCGAGGCCTCGCTCGCGGTGCTCGTGGCCTCCGCGATTTTCATCGGCGCCGCGTGGATGCTCAACCCGCTCTGCTTCGCCCTCTCGCCGATCGCACTCGGCTGGGTGCTCTTTTACAGCTACACCAAGCGCTTCACGCGCTTTGCCCACCTCGCGCTCGGCGTCGGCATGTCGATCGCGCCGGTGGGCGGCTATCTCGCGGTGACGGGGGAGTGGAGCCATCCGTGGTGGGTGCTCATTGCGCTTGCTGCGGCGGTGATGAGCTGGGGCGGCGGCTTCGACATCTTCTACGCCTTGCAGGACATCGACTTCGACCGCGCGAACGGGCTGCACTCGCTTCCCGCGCGCCACGGCACCGCACAGGCGATCGCCATCGCGCGCGTGCTGCACGTCGCCACGGTCGCGATGCTCACGCTCGCCGGGATCGGCATCGGCGCCGGTGTATTCTACTGGGCGGGAGTGTGCGTCGTCGCGCTGCTGCTCATCTACGAGCACTCGCTCGTGCGCCCCGCAGATCTCTCGCGACTCGACGCCGCATTCTTCACGATGAACGGCGTGCTGAGCGTGACCTTCTTCGCGTTCGTGCTGGCCGGCAGAGTGCTCGCACCATGAGCGAGCGCGCCCCGATCGTCGTCGCGATCACCGGCGCGTCGGGCGCGCCGTACGCGGTGCGCCTGCTCGAGGCACTCGTGCGGGCCGAGGAGCGCGTGTGGCTGATGATCTCGTCGCATGGATGGCGGCTGCTCCAGATGGAGTCGGGAATCGGCTCGATGCAGGAGCTCCGCGAGCGCACCAACCCCGATGGCTTCGATCGCTACGTGACGCTGTACGACTCCGAGGATCGCGGCGCCGCGCCGGCCTCCGGGAGCGCGCGCACGCGCGGCATGATCATCTGCCCATGCTCGATGGGGACACTCGCCGCGCTCGCGGCGGGGACATCCCGCTCGCTCGTCGAGCGCGCGGGCGATGTCACGCTCAAGGAACGCCGTCCGCTCATTCTCGTCGCTCGCGAGACGCCGCTCAGCGTGATCCATCTCGAGAACATGCTGCGTCTCACGCGCGCGGGTGCGATCGTGCTCCCCGCCGCGCCGGGGTTCTACAACTCGCCGCGTGGCATTCCGGATCTCATCGACTTCGTCGTCGCTCGCGTGCTCGATCACATCGGCGTCGAGCACTCGCTCGGGAAACGGTGGGGAGCGGAGCCCGATGGCGAAGGCTGACGGCGTGCACGTGATCGGACTGATCTCCGACACGCACGGCCAGCTGCGTGCAGGAGTGCACGACGCTTTTCATGATGTCGATCTCATACTCCACGCCGGCGATGTCGGCGGCGACGACATCCTCGATGAGCTCTCTCTCATCGCGCCCGTAGAAGCGGTGTACGGCAATACCGACACGCCGGGCAACCCGCGACTCGCCGCGCAGATCGTGCACGAAGTAGGCGGCGTGCTGATACAGGTTCAGCACGGCCACGAGTCAGGACGACTCACCGCCGATGCGCTGCTGGAACGCTTTACTGCAGATGTCCTGGTCTACGGCCACACGCACAAGCAATCGGTTACGCGGCGGGAGGGTCGACTCGTCATCAACCCGGGCGCGGCAGGTCCGCGCCGCTTCCATCTGATGCCGAGCGTCGCGCGATTGACGATTCGCGACGGAGTGGCGGAGGTGGAGATCGTGTCGTTGCCCGCGTAGGGCAGATCTCGAAATCCAGGGGACATCATGCGGCGAGCAATTGCGCTCTTCGCTATCGTTGCATTTACGAGCGCTCCGCAGGCAGATGCGCAGCAGGCGCTCGCGCAGCAGGTGACGCTCGCGAGTGGAGTGACGGTGGCACGGTCGTGCGACACGATCGCGTCGGAAGGGGTGCTCGTGGCGTCGCTCGATTCGCGCGCCGTTGCCGCCAAGGACACGCAGTACTTCGGCGAGCTCGCGCAGATCATCGCGCGCCGCGTCGGGATGCGCGCCGGTGATCCGCCGCGCGCGGCGACGTATGGCGTGCTTCTTCTCCGGGACGGTACGGTGGCGCAGCGCTTTCCGGTTGTTCGTTCGGGGCAACGCGATCTCGACACGAGCATCGATGGCGCACTCGCGATCTCGAGCACCGATGCGGACCGCGAGCCGATGCCCGCGGGGATGCCGGACTCGCTCCGCATGCTGGTGACCTTCGGGCAGCACCAGGATGGATCGCCGTTCGTCGCGTCGCACACGCGCTGCGCCGCGATGGAGTATCCCGACGATCCGCAGCACGAAATACCGCTCTGGGCGCGTGCGCATCCGCGGAGCGTCACGGTGCGCGGAATTGTGTCGGCGGCCGGGCGCGTGGATACGGCGACCGCACTCGTCGACGATCCGAGCGACGAGCGCTACGTTGGGGCGGCGATGAGTGCGGTTGCGCAGATGCGCTTCGCGCCCGCGGAGTACGACGGAATGAAGGTGCCGTCGCCGATCGTGATCGTGGTGCCGTTCGGTGTGAGGGAGAGCAGCGCTGCAGAGCCCGAAACGCCGTAAGGCTCAGGCGCTGACGACCGCGCGCCGGTCGGCGAGGGTGGGGAGCGCGGACGACGACGGCGTCTTCGAACCCTTGACTGCGTTTCCTCCGGCATCGGTGACGGGGGTCAACCCCGCGTCGCTCGCGCGCACGGTGCGCGCAAGCTCCGTCGGAAAGCGCCGGAACCACGAGGATAGAAGCAGCAGCTCGTCGATCTCGTGCGTCGGGATCTGCGTGGTCTCGCGCTCGGTGGTGCCATAGACCGCCTCGGTGAGATGCGCGAGCCGTCTGTGATCGCGCGCCGCCTGCGGCGGGATGTCCTCGGCGCGCACGCGCCCGCGGCGGATGAGGTAGACGCGATCTTCGCCACCGTAGCCGGGCACGGTGTAGATGAAGGAGAGCGTTTCGACGGCGAAGCGGAAGCGCAGAAACTGCTGCTTGAGCGCCTCGAGCCGATGCAGCTTGTCGCGCATCGATGCCGCACGCTCGAACTCCATTTTGTCGCTCGCGGTCTCCATCTCGTGGCGCAGCGTCGCGATCGGGCCGTCGTCGTGGCCATCGAGAAAGGAGCGCGCGAGAGCGACGCGCTGGAGATATTCGCTCTCCGTGCATCCGCCGACGCAGGGGCCGAGACACTTCTTGACCTCGTAGCGGATGCATCCGGGGGTGCGCGTCATCAGCTGGAAGAGCTCGCGCTGATCGGCAAAGTGCATCTTCGTGTCGAGCGAGCAGTCGCGCATCGAGAGCACGTCGTGCAACTCGCGCACCGCATCGTTCACGGCCTGCGCGCCCTGGAAGGGGCCGTAGTGGGGCGCGCTATCATCGCTCGCGCCGCGCACGACCATGAGCTTGGGCGCGGGACTCTTCACGACCTTGATGAACACGAAGTTCCGGTCGTCGCGCTTCATGGCGACGTTGAAGCGCGGGCGCAACCGCTTGATCTGCTGCAACTCCAGCAGCAGCGCCGCAAACTCGCTCGGTGCATACTCCCAGTCGATGCGCACGGCGTCGCGGAGGATGCGCGCGCCCTTGTCCTCGGGATACGAACAGCGGAAGTAGCTGAGCAGCCGCGTGCGGATCTTCTTCGACTTGCCGACGTACACGATTTCGCCTTCGGCCGAGTGCATGCGGTAGATGCCGGGACGGTCCTTGCATTCGGACTTCACGCTTGCGCGCATGATCGCGAGCTGATCATCGGGCGTCTTCGGGCGGCGCAGCGACTTGCTCGCGGACTTGCGGCTCATCGCTGGCACCACGCGCAGAAGACGGTGGTGCGCCCGTCGACGGCGCTGGTGTCGATGAGGGTGGCGCCGCAGGAGAGGCATGGGAGTCCGCCGCGTCCGTACGCGGCGAGCTTTGTGGAGAAGCCGCCGCGAGCGCCCGAGGCGTCGCGATAATCGCGGAAGCTCGTGCCCCGAGCCTCGATGGCTTCGCGCAACACGCTGGTGATGCTGGCGTGGAGCGCATTGGCCTCCCCGGCATCGATCGAGCGCGCGGGGCGCGACGGATCGATGCCCGCGCGCCAGAGTGCCTCGTTCGCGTAAATATTGCCAACCCCTGCAATGCGACGCTGATCCATCAACACCTTCTTCACCGCCTGTCTGGAATCCCGAAGAATTCCCGATAGATGACGTGCGGTAAACGTTGGGTCAAGCGGTTCGGGCCCTAAAGCGGCATCGAACTTCGAAAAACGCACTGGCGACATGAGGGCGAGCGTGTCCAGCCGCCGGGTGTCGCGGTAGGCGAGGGTTCGGCCATCGTCGAGCGCGAAGGAAACGGTGAGGTAGCGAAGCGCGTCGGGCGGAAGCGTTCCATCGTCGATGAGGAGCACGCCGGTGAAGCGCGGCTGGACGACGATGCGGTCGCCGCTGTCGAGGGCGATCACGACGGCCTTGGCGCGACGGAAGCTCCGCTCGATGCGCGCGCCGAGTACGCGGCGCGACAGTGACGCGGCAGTCGCGTCGCGGAGGACGTCGGCACGGTGTACCTCGACGCCCACGATCATGGAGTCGCACAGCGCGCGATCGAGATCGCGCGCGATGGTCTCAGTCTCGGGTAGCTCCGGCACCGCGCTCCAGCTCCCTCCAGCCGATGTCTCGCCGGTACTGCTTCCCCTCGAATTCGATTGCGCCCGCCACGCGTGCGCTGTCGCGCTGGGCGTCGTCCAGCGTTGGCCTGATAGCGGTCACGGCGAAGACTCGGCCACCCGAAGTAACCAGCTCGCTCGCGGCGTTGGTGGCGGTGCCCGCGTGAAATACGTGAATCCCTGGCTCTCTTGGCGGCAGCTGAATGACGGTTCCCTTGCGCGGTGAATTGGGGTAACCGGCTGCAGCAACTACAGTGGTTACTGAAAAGCTCGCAGACCATTTCAGCGCCGTCCCCGCCATTCCGGCGCCGTTTGCCACCGCAAGCAAAGGCTCCAACAGACTGCTCTCCAGCAACGGAAGGATTGCCTCCGTTTCCGGGTCACCGAAGCGACAGTTGAACTCGACCACCTTCGGCCCCTGCGCCGTCAGCATCAGCCCTGCGTAGAGCAGGCCGCTGAATGGGGCCCCTGCAGCCCGCAGCGCGTCCAGCGTCGGGATAAACACCCTTTCGATCGCATCCTGTACCAGGGCAGTGCTGCCGAGCGAGACGGGGGCGTAGGCGCCCATGCCGCCGGTGTTGGGGCCCAGGTCTCGGTCGAGGAGCCGTTTGTGGTCCTGGGCGGCCAGCATGGGGAGCACCGTCGTGCCGTCAGTGATCGCGAACAGGGAGAGCTCCTCTCCCTCCATGAACTCCTCGACGAGCACCTCACGCCCTGCCGCGCCGAAGCTGTCATCGCGGAGCATCGAATCGATCGCGGCATCGGCGTCGGCGATCGTCTCGCAGACAATGACGCCCTTTCCCGCCGCCAGCCCCGACGCCTTGATCACGACCGGCGCGCCGAAGTCGCGCGCGGCGCGCTTGGCGGTGGGCGCGTCGATGCATCGTATCGCGCGCGCGGTGGGAACGCCCGCCTCGCGCATGAGCGCCTTGGCGAAGGCTTTCGACGACTCGATGCGGGCGGCCCCGCGCGAAGGACCGAACACCGGAATGCCGACCGTGCGCAGCGCGTCGGCGAGGCCCGCGGCGAGAGGGGCCTCGGGGCCGATCACGACGAGCTGCGGCTGGGTCTGCATCGCGAGCGCAACGATCCCCTGAAGGTCGTCGCTACTCACTGCGACGCAGCGGCCCAGCGTCGCGAGCCCCGGATTTCCCGGGGCAGAGATGATCTCGATCGATGGCTGGTCCTGACTCAGCTTCCAGGCGAGCGCATGCTCGCGCCCCCCGCCCCCCACGATCAAAACCCTCATGCGAACGTCATGCGGGTGGGGTGCCTCCGCTCGAGCCGCCATTTCCGCCCGCCGAGCCGAAGGCGGAGTTGAACGCATCGCGCGCGCGGTTCAACACGTCGCCGACACTCGCCGCCGCCTTTCGCGACTGCTCGGCGTAATAGTCCGAGGCATCCGCGACGTCCGGACCAAGGGGGCGCTCTTCGCCTCTGCGAGGATAGTCGCCGCCGAGGATGCGGTCGTACGCACCGCTCTGCTTCCACCGATTCAGCTCGGCCGCGCGCGCCGTGTTGAAGGGGTGACTGCGAAAGACGAGGTTCAGAACCTTGAAGACGCCATCGAGCGCGTGGCCGCCGATCTCGTACTCATCGGCCTGCGTGAGGAACTCGTCGAGGCTCGTCTCGTCATCGCCCGCATTGCCGCCCGCAAATTTGAGATACATCCCCATGGTGACCTCGGCGTTTTGCGACGCGAGCAGACCGGCGCGGTCGGCGCTGAGCTCCGCCTTGCGCGACCATTCCAGGAGCGCGAGCTGCACCGGGAGTGCGATGAGTCCGAGGCCGGGAATCGCGGAGAATCCCGCGCGGAGAAGGATCAGCGCGATGGTGGTGTACGTCGCGTGGCCGCTCATCACGTGGCCGAGCTCGTGGCCGATGAGCACGCGCTGCTCTTCGCGGTCGAGCAGGCCGATCGCACCGCTGTTCAGCACGATGAACGGTCGCTCGAAGCCGACGGCCATCGCGTTGACGAAGGGGGTTTGCGAGACGAAGAGCTCGGGGCGCTCGCCCTTGTAGTCGAGCGTCTCGAGCACTTCGGAATAGAGCGCATCGAGCTTCGGCCGTTGGCGCGGTCCGACGCGCACGGAGTCCGCCGTGAAGAAGAGGCGCACGCCGCGCTCGCCTATCAGCCCCATCACCTTGCGAACGATTTCGTCGAAGCCGGGGATGGCGCGCAGCGCCTGCAGCGCCGCACGATCCGCGGGGTGTTCCCAGGCGGTCGAGGAAATCTCGGTGAGTACTTTGCGCTCCGGCATCGTCAGGCTCCTGTCTAAAGTCGGGCGAACGCCTGCTCGACATCCTGCAGCAGGTCGTTCGTGTCCTCCACTCCACAGGAGAGCCGCACCATGCCGTCGGTGATTCCCAGCGCCGCGCGCCGCTCGGGCGGGACGGAGGCGTGCGTCATGCTCGCCGGATGGCTGATGAGGCTCTCGACTCCTCCTAACGACTCCGCGAGCGAAAAGATTCGGACTTTCTTGAGGACCTGGTTTGCGAGCTCCTTCGTGCCCACATCCACCGTCACCATCCCGCCCATTCCGCGCATCTGCATGCACGCCAGCGCGTGCTGCGGGTGGCTCTTGAGCCCCGGATAGCGCACGCGCTCGTGGCCGAGGTAGTCCGCCAGATACTTCGCGACCGCGCGGCCGTTCGCGTCGTGCGCGGGCATGCGGAGATGCAGCGTCTTCATCCCGCGGAGCACGAGCCACGAGTCGAACGGCCCAGCGACCGCGCCGGCCGCGTTGTGGATGAACTGCAACTTCGCCGCGAGCTCATCATCGATGACGGTCGCGACGCCGCAGATCACATCGCTGTGGCCGTTCAGGTACTTCGTCGCCGAGTGGAAGACGATATCCGCGCCGTGCGAAAATGGCTGCTGGAAATAGGGCGTCGCAAATGTGTTGTCGACGATGAGCAGCGCCTGATGCGCATGCGCGACGTCGGCCGCAGCGGCGAGATCGGTGATCTGCATCAGCGGATTCGTCGGCGTCTCGACGAGTATGGCCTTCGTGCGGGGGGTGCACGCGTCTTCGATGCGCTGGACGTCCGTCGTATCGACGTACGAAAAGGTCAGCCCCGTGTGTTGCAGCAGCTTGTCGAACAACCTGAAGGTGCCGCCGTATACGTTGGCGCCGCAGACGATGTGGTCGCCGGATTGGAACAGCTTCATGATCGAATCGAGACAGCCCATCCCGCTCGCGAACGCGAAACCATGCTGCGCTCCTTCGAGCGCCGCGATCGTGCGCTCGAGCGCCTCGCGGGTGGGGTTTTTTCCCCGGGCGTACTCGTATCCCTTGTTCTCGCCAAGTCCCTGCTGGATGTAGGTCGACGTGAGGTAGACGGGAGGCATGATGGCGCCGGCGAGCGGATCCTCGCGCTCGCCCGCGTGGATTGCGGTTGTACCGAACGCGGTCTTGCGATCGTCCTCGAAGATGCGTGTCATGCGCGCTCGCAATTCAGGTTGCGGCGGCGAGCAGGAGACATGAGCCGCCGCGTCTTTAGCTACGTCCAATCAAGATAGCGTGACCGCTTCCCCTCTGCAGGCCGCACGAAGCACTCGCTTCACCGCCGACAACGTACTCGACAGCGCCCTTGCGCGCCGCTGTCTCGTCGTCGACGATGAGCCGCGCCTGCGCCAGGCGCTCGTCCGCCTCATGCAGGGTGACGGATTCACCTGTCTCGAGGCGGGATCGGGGGTCGAAGCGCTCGCCGTACTCGAGAAGGAATCGGTGGCGCTCGTCCTCTCGGACATGCGCATGCCGAAGATGGATGGACAGGAGCTGCTTCGCAATCTGCGGCTCGCCTATCCGGACATCGCCGTCGTCATGATCACCGCCGTTGCCGAGGTCGAGGTCGCGGTCGCGTGCCTCTCGCTCGGGGCGATGGACTACATCACGAAGCCGTTCGTCTTCGAGGAAGTACGCGCGCGCGTGGCGCAGGCGCTCGAGAAGCGCAGGCTGCTCGCCGACAATCGCGACTATCAGGAGCGGCTCGAGGCGCGCGTGAATGCGCAGGCGGAGCGTTTGGAGACGCTCTTTCTCGCGAGCATTCAGTCGCTCGCCGATGCGCTCGAGCTCAAGGATCCGTACACACGCGGGCACTCCGTGCGCGTCAGCCAGTATGGTGTCGCCATCGCGCGTCAGCTCGGGCTGAGCGCAACGCTCACCGCGCAGATCGAGCTCGGCGGACACCTCCACGACGTGGGGAAGATCGGCGTGCGGGAGGAGGTGCTGCGGAAGGCCGGGCCGCTCACCACCGAAGAGTACGAGCACATCATGACGCACCCCGTGCTCGGCTGGCAGATCCTCGCGCCGCTGCTGGGCGAGAATCCCGTCGCGCTGAACATCGTGCGCTCGCATCACGAGCGGATGGACGGCAACGGAGTGCCCGACAAGTTCGTCGGGATGGACATTCCTCGCGAGGCGCGCATCATCGCGGTGGCTGATGCCTTCGACGCGATGATGAGCAAGCGCCCGTACCGCAACGGTCTCACGTTTACGGAAGCGATGGCGGAGCTCAAGCGCGTGTCGGGAACGCAGTTCGACCCCGAGGTGGTGGACGCATTCTTCGAGGTCGCGCGCAATGAGGCGTTCATCCCCGACAACACGGGTGAGACGGAAGCGCTGAAGCTCCGCCCGCCGAAGCGCTAGGTCACTACAGCTCGAAGCGCAGCATCACGCCCTTGAGTCGCGCCGCGATGTCCGCGAGATGCTGACTCGACTCGGTGACGTGCATCATCGACGCGGTCTGCTCCTGCACCACCGCGCTCACCTGTTCCGACGTCGACGCATTCTGCTCAGCCACCACCGCCACGGCCTCGATCTCCCGCGCCAGCGACTCGGCCTCCTGATGCTGCGAGACGGCGCTTTCGACGATACGCTGCACGGCGGCGCGGCTCCCCTCGATCTCCTTCACGATCTGGATCAGTGCGCCACTCGATGAGCGGATGACTGCCTCGCCGGCGACGACGCTCGTGCTGACGTCGTCGATGCGCGCGGACATCGCGGTGCTGGCGTGCTGGATCTCGGTCGCGAGCTGGCGGATGGTCTCGAGCGCGCGACCACTTTCCTTGGCGAGCTTGCGGACTTCGTCGGCGACGACGGCGAAGCCGCGGCCATGCTCGCCGGCGCGCGCGGCTTCGATCGCGGCGTTGAGGGCCAGGAGATTCGTCTGCCGGGCGATGGCGCCGATCGTGTCGGTGATCTGTCCGATGCGCAGCGACTTCTCTCCCAGCTCGGCCACGGCGGGGAGCGTCTCGCTGGTGACGGCCGAGATGCGGGCCATGCTCTTGAGTCCCTGATCGGCGGCGTCGCCGGCGCGGCGTGCGGAGTCGGTGACGGCGTCGGCGGCGGTCTGCGCGCGCTGCGCCTGCTCGGACACCTCCTGCGCGCGCGTGGCCACGCGTCCGGAGATCGCGACGACGATGTGGATGCCCTTCGTCTGCTGCGCCGCGGAGGTCGCGATCGACTGCGCGGCGGCAGCGACCTCCTCGGTGGATGCGGACATCTGCTCGGCGCCCGCCGCCAGCTCGTCGGCGGTGGCGGCCACTTCGGCGGCGCCGGTCTCGACATCGCGAAGGAGTGTGCGGAGACCGCCGCTCATCGTGCGGAAGGACGCGGCGAGCGCGCCGATTTCATCCCCCGATTCGAAGGTGAGCTCGCGGCGCATGTTGCCGCGCGCGACCATCTGCGCGTGGGCCGCGACTTCCTCGATGCCGAAGGTCATCTGGCGCGCGGCGATGAGCGACGCGGCGAGCGCGCCGACCATGACGAGCACGGGGATCCACGCGATGCGCATCAGGTCGCGGGAGAGATCGCTGAGGAATGGATCGGCGTCGAGGGTGACGACCGTGAAGGCCGCCGACGTGTTGTCGGCGCGAAGGATCGGATATTCGGCTGCGAGCTCGTGACCGACGGGGCCGTCGTAGAGCGGCGTCTCTCCGCCGACATTGCGTATCAGACTGTCGGAGAGCGCCGGCGGCGGCGTCCATTCGCGGCTGTACTGAGGCTGCCCGGCATTCCACGACGAGTGCGCGAGGTACCGGTAGCTGCTGCCGTCGCGACGAACGATCGCGATGCCGTTGGTGAGCTGGCGCGTGTCGCCGCCGTTGGCGGCCCACGTGCGCTTGAGGACTTCGCGCACGAAGACGAAGGCGCCGGTGTTTTGACCGCGCGTCGCGATGACGTCGAGCGATTCCGGAGGGATCGCGACGCTTGCGCTGGCGGCGATGGCGGAAAGGCGGTGCCCGTTGAGCTGCGTGAGCTTGCGCCTCCCCGCGATGTAGACGGGGGTGAGCACGAGCGCGAGGGTGAGGAGCACCGCGATCGCGGTGATCAATGCCATCTTCCAGCGGAACGGAAATGTCGAAAAGCGGGAGCGAAGGCTCACGAGAACCGGGGCTGGAGCGGGCGTGCGAAACAACGGAGAGGGGGTGAGCCGCTCTCCTCCTCGTATTCACGCGTGAGAGCGCGCGGTGTAACGAGTTGCGTGACCAAAACTCCGATTGATTCCGCTAGCTTTTTGGCAACGAAACGGGAGGAAATCGCGTGTACGAGAAACTGATGGTCAGCGTGTCCGGCGTGCGCGGGCGGGTGGGCGATGGGCTGACGCCTGCCGTCATCTCGAAGTTCGCGGCGGGGTTCGGCGCGTGGGCGCTACAAGCCGGCAAGTCACGCACGATCGTGGTCGGGCGTGACTCACGTGTGTCGGGGCCGATGTTTCATCGCGCGACGATCGCCGCGCTGCAGAGCGTCGGCTGTGACGTCCTGGACGTCGGACTCGCGCCGACGCCGACCATTCAACTGGCGGTCGAGGATGCGCACGCGGCTGGAGGGCTCGCGATCACCGCGAGCCACAATCCGATCGAGTGGAACGCGCTCAAGTTCATCGGCGCGAGCGGGCTCTTTCTGGATGCCGAGGAGGGCGCGGCGATGCGCGCGGTCGTCGAAAGCGCGATCACGTACGCCACATGGGACAGGCTCGGCGATGTGACCCAGGACACCAAGGCGATCGAGCGGCACATTCAGCGGGTCGTATCGCTTCCATTCATACAGGTCGGCCGCATTCGGGAGCGAGCGTTCCGGATTGCGCTGGACTGCGCGAATGGGGCCGGCGGCGCGATCATCCCGGCGCTATTGGAACGTCTTGGATGCACGGTGACTGGCGTCAATCTGGAGACGGACGGGCGCTTCAAGCGGCCGCCGGAGCCCGTGGCGGCGAACCTCGGTGAACTGGAACGACTCGTGCTTCAAATGGGGGCTGATGTAGGACTGGCAACCGATCCCGACGTCGACCGTCTGGCGCTGGTATCGGACGCGGGGAAGGCGATCGGAGAGGACTGGACGCTGGCGCTCGCGGCACGGCTCGCGCTGCGGTATAGACCCGGGCCGGTAGTGGCGAACCTGTCGACGAGCAGGATCGTCGATGATGTGGCGAAGGAAGCGGGGACGAGCGTGATCCGAGCCCCGGTTGGCGAAGTGAACGTCGCGCTGCGCATGCGAAGCGAAGGTGCGGCAATCGGCGGTGAAGGGAATGGCGGAGTGATTCTCTCCGAGCTGCATCTCGGGCGCGACGCGCCGGTGGGTGTCGCGATGCTGTTGCAGATGCTGGTTGAGGATGGTGAGCCGCTGTCGAAGGTGCTTGCGCGCTATCCGCACTACCGGATCGTGAAGGACAAGCTCGACCGTCCGAACGCTCCGCTCGACACGGTGTACAGCTCGTTGCGTGCGAGCTTCGCCGATGCGGTGGTGGATACGCAGGATGGTCTGCGGTTGTCGTGGGAAGATCGCTGGGTGCACGTGCGGCCCTCGGGAACGGAGCCGATCGTGCGGGTGATTGCAGAGGCACCAACGGATGACGAAGCGCGTGAGCTGGTGGCGCGATCGCGCCTGCCGCTCGATGCGCTTCGCTGACATTTATCGGGAACGCTGTCTATGTGTGGAATTGTTGGATACGTCGGACCACGGCAGGCGACGCCGATGCTACTCGAGGGGCTCAAGCGCCTCGAGTATCGCGGCTATGATTCCGCTGGTATTGCGATCATGAACGGGAAGGGGCTGGAGACTCGCAAGGCGCCGGGGAAGATCTCGGAGCTCGAGAGCCTCGTGGCCTCCTCGCCGATCGTTGGCACGTTGGGCATCGCCCACACGCGCTGGGCGACGCATGGCGCGCCGAACTTCATCAATTCGCATCCCCAGATGAGCTGCGACGAGAAGATCGGCGTCGTGCACAATGGGATCATCGAGAACGGCTCCGCGCTGCGTCAGGCGCTCGAGGATCTGGGCCACACCTTCCGCTCCGATACGGATACCGAAGTGCTCGCGCACCTGATCGAAGAGGTGTACGACGGCAATCTCGAGCAGGCCGTGATCGAGGCGCTCTCGAAGGTCGAGGGGACGTACGGGATAGCGGTGGTGTGCAGCGACGATCGCGAGAAGATCGTCGCCGCGCGCAAGGGAAGTCCGCTGCTGGTCGGCCTCGGCGATGGCGAGTACTTCATTGCGAGCGATGTGTCCGCGATTCTCGCGCACACGCGCCAGGTCATCTATTTGGATGACGGCGACCTCGCGGTGCTTGATCGCAACGGCTACCAGATCATCGACATGGACGCGCTGCCACTCGAGCGCGGCGTGGCGACGATCGATTGGGATCTCGACATGATCGAGCGTGGCGGCTTCGCGCACTTCATGCTCAAGGAGATCTTCGAGCAGCCCGACACCGTCATGAACACGATGCGCGGCCGCCTGCTCAACGAAACCGGAACGGCGAAGCTCGGCGGGCTGAATTTGACTGCCGAGGAGCTGCTGAAGTTCGACAACATCCTGATCACGGCGTGCGGCACGAGCTGGCACTCGGCTCTCATCGGCGAGTTCCTGATCGAGGAGCTGGCGCGGGTTCCGGTGGAAGTGGAGTACGCGTCGGAGCTGCGCTATCGCAACCCGATCATCAGTGAGAAGACGCTCTGCATCGTAATCTCGCAGTCGGGGGAGACGGCGGACACGCTCGCCGCGATGCGCGAGGGGCAGCGCCGTGGTGCGCGCGCGCTCGGTATCGTGAACGTGGTGGGCTCGACGATCGCGCGCGAATCCGACGGTGGTATCTACATCCATGCGGGGCCGGAAATTGGTGTCGCGTCGACGAAGGCGTTCAGCAGCCAGGTGACGGCGCTCGCAATGTTCGCGCTCAAGCTCGCGCGGCTGCGTGGGCTGACTGAGCTCGAGGGGAAGCGCATCGTCGACGCGATGCAGAAGCTCCCCGAGCAGATCGCGGAGATTCTGGAGACGGCGCCGGCCATCGAGGAGATCGCCGAGCAGTTCAAGGATGCCACGAACTTTCTGTATCTCGGTCGCGGCTACAATTTCCCGGCGGCACTCGAGGGCGCGCTGAAGCTGAAGGAGATCAGCTACATCCACGCCGAGGGGTATCCGGCGGCAGAGATGAAGCATGGTCCGATTGCGCTGATCGACGAGAACATGCCGGTGGTGTTCATCGCGCCGCACGATTCGGTGTTCGACAAGATCGTGTCGAACATCCATGAGGTGAAGGCGCGCGGCGGTCGCGTGATCGCGCTGACGAGTCGCTCGGAGCCTGCGCTGGCGGGGAAGCTGGACTACGAGATCAGGATTCCGGAGACGATCGACATGTTCACGCCGATCCTCGCGTCGGTACCGTTGCAGCTGCTGGCGTACTACATCGCGGTGAAGCGCGGCGCGAATGTGGATCAGCCGAGGAATCTCGCGAAGTCGGTGACGGTGGAGTGAGTGTTGGGGCGGCGATTCGGGAATTTTGAGTCGCCGCCTTTTTTTTCGCCGCACCATGCGCCTTGCTACGTTACGGAATGACGATCACTCCCGACCCGATTGCGCCCGGACAGGAAAGTGTCTGGGATTATCCACGCCCGGCGATCTCGGAGCGCACGTCGCGGCATCTGCAGATCGTGCATCGCGGCGTTGTGGTTGCCGATACCACCCGTGGCATTCGCGTGCTCGAGACCAGTCATCCGCCCACGTACTATTTTCCCGCGAGCGATGTCGCTCCTGGCGTCCTGCAACCGGCGGACGGCGAGACGCTGTGCGAGTGGAAAGGGGAGGCGAGGTATTTCGACGTCGTGGTCGGTGGCGACGCGCTCGTGCGGGCGGCGTGGTCGTATCCGGCATCGACGGCGCCGTTCGCGCAAATCCGTGATCACGTTGCGTTCTACGCGGCGCCGTTCGAGACGTGCTTCGTCGACGGCGAACGCGTGACGCCGCAGCCCGGCGGGTTCTACGGCGGGTGGATCACGTCGCACGTGGCCGGGCCGTTCAAGGGCTCACCCGGAACCCGATTCTGGTGAGCGGCGCGGCGCGGGTGTTGGAGCCCGCGCGTTCTATCTCGCGAGCCGCATCTCGTTCGTCGGAGCGAAGCCGAGCAACTCGTAGAGCGGCCTCCCGTCGTCCGAGGCGTGCAGCGAGAGGCGATTGATCTGATTCTCGCGCGCGTAGTGCAGCACGCGCTTCATCACGAGCGCGCCGAGTCCTTTCCGGCGCCATGCGGGCGCGGTGTACACGTTGACCACGGTTCCCTCGCGCACCTCGATGCTCCCGTCGGGCGCGGGACGCGGAATCATGGGGAGGACGATGAGCCCCGCGCCGGCGATGACTTCTTCCTGCACCTCGCCGGTGACCGCGAGCCACGCGACGTACTCGCCCGATGCGATCGCGGCGCGGAAGTAGCCCGCCGCCGCGTTCGTGAACTCCTGCGCTTTGGATTCCGGCAGCTCGCCCATGTCGCGGTACATGCTCACGCGTTGATGCACGAGCGCCGCGACATCGTCGACGGTGGCGCGGCGGACGCGGACGTCCGATCTGTTCGTATCCATTGGCATGGCAAATGTATAACTCGGACGAGACGTCGTCGCTCGCGTCGCACTCCTCCGCGGCAGTAGCTTTTGCGCCATGCGAGTCCTCCTCCAACGCGTCTCCCGCGCCGAAGTTCGCGTCGACGGGCGCGTCGTCGGAAAGATCGGCGTCGGCTACTGTCTGCTCGTCGGCTTCACCGCCACCGACACCGCGCCGCAGCTCGTCTGGATGGCCGACAAGATCGCCGGACTCCGCATCCTCGCCGATCCCGCAGGCAAGATGAATCTGGCGCTTGCGGACGTGAACGGCGCCATCCTCGTGATCTCGCAGTTCACACTCTACGGCGACGCCACCGCCGGTCGCCGCCCGAGCTTTCTCGCCGCCGCGCCCGGACCGATCGCCGAGCCACTCTACGAGTCGTTCGTTGCGATGCTGCGCGAGCGCGGGTGCACCGTCGAGACCGGAGAGTTCGGCGCGATGAGCGAGGTCGAGCTCGTGAACGACGGACCCACCACTATCTGGCTCGAACGATGATCACGCCGCACGTCATCCTCGCCTCCTCGTCGCCGCGCCGGCGCGAGCTCCTCGATCTCGTCGGCATCGCGCACGAGGTGATCCCCGCCGACATCGACGAGCGCTATCGTGATGGTGAGGAGGGGGCGCCACATGCGCTTCGGCTCGCGCGCGAAAAGGGCGCTGCGATCGCCGCGCTTCACCCCAACGCCGTCGTCATCGCGGCCGACACGATCGTCGTCGTCGATGGACTCGTGCTTGGCAAGCCGCGCGACGAGGCCGATGCCGCGCGCATGCTCTCGATGCTCGGCGGGCAGACCCACGTCGTGCTCACGGCTGTTGCAGTGAGTTACCGCGGGAAGATGCACGCCGACGTCGAGTCGGTGCGCGTCACCTTCCGTACTCTCGACCGCGAGCGCATCGGCGCGTACATCGCGACGGCCGAGCCGATGGACAAGGCGGGCGCGTACGGCATTCAGGGATTCGGGGCGACGCTCGTGGAGCGCGTCGACGGTGACTACTTCGCGGTGATGGGGCTGCCGCTCGCGCGCATGGTCGATCTGCTCCAGGCGATCGGGGTGCGCTACGAGTTCGGCGCGCTGATGGCTCGTCCGCTGCCGTAACGCTCCGACCACAGCTTCACCTTCTCGAGCACATCGGAAACGCTGATCGTCTGCATGCGATCAAGGCGACGATCGGTGGCGAGATGCGAGCCCTTCCACATGTCGCCATACGCGTTCACGATCAGCTCCTCTGACGCGCGATACGGGCCGGTGCGGAGCGGGTTGCTGAAGCCGAGCAGAGATATGACTGGCTTGTTGAGCGCGACCGCGATGTGCAGCGGCCCCGTGTCGAGCGAGATCACGAGGGCGCTCGCATCGAGGATCGCGACGAGCCGGCGCAACCCGCTGTTCAGCGCCGACCGTGGCGCGTGCCGCGAGCGCTCGAGGATCACCATCTCCGTGGCCTCTTCGCGTGGCGAACGCCCGCCCACGAGCACCGGCTGCAGCCCGTAACGCTCACTCAGCACGTCCGCGAGCTCGCCCCATCGCTCCGCTCTCCAGTCCTTTTGCGGACGGCTCGTGCCGATGACGAGCGATACGATCGGCCGATCGATCCCACCAACGAACTCGCGCTGCCACTCGCGCTCGGCGCCCCACGGGCCGATGTTCCACTCTATTGCGCCACAGTCTATCGCCAGGGCGGACAAAAACTCGAGATACTCATCCTGAATGTGCTGCGGCTCGTGTGGAGGGATGCGCCGACTGGTGAACAGCCAGTTGAGGTCTCTCGCGCGTGCGCGATCGTAGCCGAGCTTGACCGGCGCGGGCGCGATCGCGGTGAGGATGCCGGCCTTGAAGTAGTCCTGCAACCCGAGCACGACGTCGAACCGGCGTCCGCGAAAGTGCTCCCGCACATCGGTGAAGGCGCGCCATCCGCGCGAGCGATCGAAGCGCACGGTCTCATCGACCGCGGGATGTCCCTCGATGAGCGATGCCGGCCCTGGCTGCAGGATCCACGTGATGTGCGACTGCGGGTCCGCGCGCTTGATCGCGTTGACCACCGGGAGCACATGAACGGCATCTCCGACGGCGCTCAGCATCACGATGCAGTAGCGGCGTCCGGTGCTGTGTGAAGGAGGCGGCACGAGCGGGAATGTAGTGGCAATCGGCCATGGTGCGCGGTGCACCGGGCTCACCAGCAATGTATATTTCCGCCCGTCACCGGCAACGTGAATGCCTCCACGCATCGAACGAATTCTTCTCATTCAATTGCGACGGCTAGGCGACGTGGTGCTGTCCACCGCGCTGCTCGATGACCTGCGGCGGGCATACCCTGATGCGTCGATCGACATGCTCGTCGGCCGCCACGCGGCGCCGCTCGTCACCGGCCATCCGCTGATCCGGAACCGTATTGTGCTGGAGGAATACGGAGCGCTCGGCACCGCGCGCCTCGTGCGCGCGGCGGGCTACGATGCGGTCTTCGACGTCCAGGGGAGCATGCGCACGGCGATGATCACTCGGGCTTCGGGTGCCCCGCTTCGGGTAGGCTGGAAGGTGCGTGCCGCGCCGCTCGCGTACACGCACGCGCTCGCGCGCGGCGGGGCTGCCGAGTATGTGGTGCGTCGGCGCCGCCGCCTCCTCGAGCTCGCGGGAATTCCGGTTGGCGGCTCGCTCCCCAGCATCACCCTGAGCGACCAGGAGCGGATGCAGGGGGACGCGGATCTCCGCTCGGCGGGCGCACCGCCGGTGGGCCCGCGCGTCGCCTTCGCGCTCGTCACCAGCAGCCCCGCGCGCGACTGGCAGATCGAGAAGTTCGCCGCGCTCGGGAATGCGTTGGTCAGTCGCGGTGTGACGCCGGTGGTGCTTGCGGCGGGGACACCCGCGGCGATCGTGAGCCGCATGCGCGCGCTTTGCGCGCGCGCGGTAATCGTGCCTGCGCTCGACGGCGACCGTGATCGCGAGATGCGCCGATTTCTCGGCGTGCTCGCCGGCTGCGACGCGCTTCTCTCGGGCGATACAGGCCCCGCGCACATGGCCGACGCTCTTGGCGTGCCGCGCGTGACGGTGTACGGTCCAACGACGCCGGACAACTACGCACCGGGGCTCGCGACGACGATCGCGTTGCGCACACCCGGACCAGCCGTTCGCATTCGTGATGAAAACCGGCTGCATCGCGCCGGACACGACTTCTTTTCGGGAGTGACGGTGGACATGGTGATGAAAGAGATCATTGGGCTACTCGACAACGCGCCCGCGCGTCCCATCCGGAGGAGCGTCCGTGCCGTCTGAATCGATCGGCGCGCTCATCGCGGAGCTCGCGCGCACGAACGTCGAGCTCTGGCACGAGGAGGACAAGGCGCGCGCGGGCGACGATCAACAGATCGCGGCGGCGAAGCGCAGCATCGACAAGCTCAATCAGCAGCGCAACGACCTCATCGAGCGCATTGACGATCAGGTGATGCGCACCGTGCGTGACAATCGCAATGGAGATGCCACAGGTGGCTGAGACGGTCGGCTGGCTTGCGGACAAGCTCAGCATCGTCGAGCTCAAGCGCTACCACATGCGCGAGCAGATGGAGCGCACCGATGCCGCGCCGGCGTTTCGCGACCAGTGCCGCGACAGGCTCGAGGTGCTCACGCGCCAGCGCGACGATCTTGCCGAGGAGCTGGCGACGCTGCTCGCGGACATCGCGTCGGGGCGCGTGGTGCCGCGCGTCTACCGTCAATTCAAGATGTACAACGACCCCGCCTATCGCGTCTCGCGCGGTGAGAGCACGGAGTGACGGGATCTCCGACGCCGCTCACGATTCTCTATCTGGACATCAATACCGAATGGCGGGGCGGGCAGCGACAGCTCCTCTGGATGGGCGAGGGGCTGCGCCGCCACGGCGGCCGCCCGATCTTCGCGCTTCGCCCAGGCGTTCCGCTGGCCGCGCGCGCGCATGCGGCAGGAATCGAGGTGATTCCGATCGACCCCCTCATTCCGGGAGGGGGACCCTGGACCGTGCTGCGCCTCCGTCGCGTCATTCGCCGAGAGCGC
>JBBRYY010000018.1:0-43540 GCA_038237245.1 Gemmatimonadales bacterium
ACACTTGCCGACGCCCTCGGCTCACGCGGGGCTGGCTCGGACGTCACCACAGCTATCGCGCCCGTCGACTTTCGTACCGCGGCCGAGCAGCTGTACGATCGCATGTCCGACGCGATGCGGCGAGGCGCCTGGGTGGCGTTCGGCCACGCGTACGATGCGCTCGGCACACTTCTCAACCTGCAGTGGCAGTAATCATGAGCGCATCGGAGACGGCTGTCATCGCCCTGGGCGGCAACGCGCTCTCGCCCGCGGGAGAGCACAGCTCGATCGGCGATCAGTTCGCCCACACGCGCGCGAGTCTCGGCGCCATCGTCGACCTCGCGCTCGACGGCTGGGAGCTCTGTCTGGTGCACGGCAACGGCCCGCAGGTCGGCGATGAGCTCGTGCGCAACGAGCTCGCGCGCGACGAAGTCTCGCCGCTCCCGCTGGGCGTGCTCGTTGCCGCGACGGCGGGGTGGATTGGCTACATGATCCAGCAGTCGCTCGAGAATGCGCTCCGTCGCGCCGGGTGCGATCGTGAGGTCGCGACGGTCATCACGCAGGTGCGTGTGCGGCATGACGACCCCGCGCTCTCCGCGCCGACGAAGTTCATCGGCCATGGAATTCCGGATGAGCGCGTGCCTGCGCTGCTCGAGCGCGGCGTGGCGGTAAAGCGCGACGCGCGCGGACGCTATCGGCGCGTCGTCGGAAGCCCTGCGCCGCTCGCCGTGCACGAGGTCGGGGTCATCCGAAGGCTCGTGCAGAGCGGGACCATCGTCATCGCATGCGGCGGTGGCGGCGCCCCGATCTTTTACGACGGCGATCGCGGTTGGGAAGGAGTGGATGCCGTGGTCGACAAGGATCTCGCAGCCGCGGTCCTTGCGCGAGATTTAGGCGCGTCGCTGCTCATGATTCTCACCGACGTCGACGGCGTCTATCTCGACTACGGGAAGCCGACGCAGCGAATGCTGGACACGCTCACACTGGCCGAAGCGACGCGCCTCGATGGCGCGGGCGCGTTTGGCGCAGGGAGCATGGCACCGAAGGTTCGAGCGGCCGCCGACTTCGTGCGACACACTGGTGGCCGCGCTATTATTACCGAGCTTGCGCGCGGCCGCGAAGCGGTACGTGGCGCTGCAGGAACAACGATCATCGCGGAGAACGCGTGAACATACACGAGTATCAGGCAAAGGACATTCTGCGCCGTGAAGGCGTCCCCGTCCCTCCGGGCGAGATCGCCACGACGCCGGCGCAGATCGAGCAGATCGCGCGTCGCATCGGCGGCATGGTCGTGGTCAAGGCGCAAGTGCATGCCGGCGGTCGCGGGAAGGCCGGCGGGGTAAAGCTGGCGAAGACGCCCGCCGAGGCGGCCGAAGTCGGGAAGAAGATTCTCGGGATGCAGATCAAGGGGCTCACGGTCGAGAAGGTGCTCGTGACCGCCGCCGCCGACATCGAGACGGAAGCATACGTCGGCATCATCATCGACCGGGCGTCCAAGCGCGCGGTCTTCATGGTGAGCCCGGCGGGCGGCATCGACATCGAGGAAGTCGCCGCGTCGGATCCCGAAAAGATCATGCGCCTTCCCGTCGATCCCCGCTACGGACTGCAGCCGTTCGAATCGATGCGCATGGGCTTCTTTCTCTACAAGGACATCGCCAAGGCGCGCGCGGCTGCGCGCATCATGCAGCAGCTCTATCGCGCCTTCCTAAACAGCGGCGCATCGCTGGCCGAGATCAACCCGCTCGTCACCACTCCGGATGGTGAGGTGATCGCGGTCGACGCGAAGATGGTGATCGATGACAACGAGCTCGATCGCCGCCCCGACATTGCGGCGCTGCGCGACGAGAGCGCCGAAGAGACGAGCGAGTTGCAGGCACGTCGCGCGAACCTCACCTTCATCAAGCTCGAAGGGGACGTCGGCTGCATCGTGAACGGCGCCGGACTCGCGATGGCGACGATGGATCTGGTGAAGTACTACGGCGGCGAGCCCGCGAACTTCCTCGACATCGGCGGCTCGTCGAACCCCGAGAAGGTCGTCAATGCGCTGCGCATCATCACCGCCGATGCCGGAGTGAAGGCGATCCTCTTCAACATCTTCGGTGGCATCACTCGCACCGACGACGTCGCGAACGGCATCGTCACCGCCACGAAGCAGAGCCCACTCACCGTTCCTCTCGTGATCCGACTGACCGGCACCAACGAAGAAGTTGCGCTCAAGATCCTTGCCGAAAACGGTTTCACCGCCACGAACGACATGGACGAGGCGGTCCAGCGAGTGGTCGCGCTGGCGAAAGGAGGTGCCGCATGAGCGTCTTCATCGACAAGTCGAGCCGCGTCCTCATTCAGGGAATCACCGGCCGCGATGGCTCCTTCCACGCACGCCAGATGCGCGAATACGGAACCAACGTCGTCTCCGGCGTCACGCCGGGAAAAGGCGGGCAGAAGTTCGACGGTGAAGTTCCGATCTTCGACACCGTGGCCGACGCGGTTGCCGAAACGAAAGCGAATGTCTCCGTGATCTACGTGCCGCCGCCGTTCGCGGCCGATGCGATGATGGAGGCCGCTGCCGCCGGTATCGCGCTCATCGTCTGCATCACCGAGGGCGTCCCCGTGCTCGACATGACGCGCGTCTACCCCTACGTGAAAGAGCTCGGCGCG
Source organism: Gemmatimonadales bacterium (assembly GCA_038237245.1). Classification (GTDB taxonomy): domain Bacteria; phylum Gemmatimonadota; class Gemmatimonadetes; order Gemmatimonadales; family Gemmatimonadaceae; genus FEN-1250. The sequence continues at coordinate 2,638 of JBBRYY010000018.1, forward strand.
CGGCTCATCGGGCCGAACTGTCCGGGACTCATCACGCCCGGCGAGTGCAAGGTCGGCATCATCCCCGGAAGCATCTGCACGCCGGGCTCCGTTGGCGTCGTCAGCCGCTCGGGAACGCTCACCTACGAAGTCGTCGACCAGCTCACGCGCGCCGGCCTCGGACAATCGACGTGCGTCGGCATCGGCGGCGATCCGATCAACGGCACGAGCTTCATCGACGTGCTCCAGGCATTCGAAAACGATCCGAAGACGAAGGCCATCGCGATGATGGGCGAGATCGGCGGAACGGACGAGCAGGAAGCCGCGCGCTTCGTGCACGAGAAAATGAAGAAGCCCGTAGTCGGCTTCATCGCCGGACAGACGGCGCCACCGGGACGCCGCATGGGACACGCTGGCGCCATCATCTCTGGCTCGGCCGGCACCGCAGCGGAGAAGCTCGAGGCGTTCGAGAAGGCGGGAATCGGCATCGCCCGCAGGCCGAAGGACTTCGTCGAGCTGCTGCGCGCACGGCTATGAGGCTGACGGAGCTGCTTCGAGCGGAACGAGTGCTGATTCCGCTCGAGCAGCGAACTCTCCCCGAGGCGATCTGGGCGCTCGCCGAGCTGCTCGCGGCGTCGGGAGTCTTGAACGATCCGGAATCGCTGCGCGCGCGCATCGCGGAGGGGCGCGGCGAGGATCTCGTCGTGCAAAGCGGGCGCGCGTACATCGCGCACTATCGCACCGAGACTGCGTTGGAGCTCGGCATCGCCATCGGCGTCGCTGCCGAGCCGATTGCGCGCGAGGATACCGATGGCGAGGCGAGCGAGCAGTGCGCGCGTCTCGTCATCCTGCTCATCGCGCCGCCGCGGATGGCCGGCCGCTACCTGCAGGCGCTCGGCGCCTTCACGCGCCTGCTGTCGCGCCCCGTCGTAGTCGACCACCTCCTGGCGGTGCACACGGGCGACGAGCTGCTCGCGCTTCACTTGTTGCACGAGGTCGAGCTCGCGCCGCAGCTTTCGGTGCGCGAGCTCATGACCGAGTCGCCGCGCTCCACCCGCGCGGACACGCTGCTGCGCGATGCGGCGCGCGATCTGGTGCGCTCCGGCATCGGCGCGCTGCCGGTGATCGAAGCCGACGGGCTCCTTGTCGGCATGCTGAGCGAGCGCGAGCTGATGCGGCATATGCTCAGCCTCGCGTCGATCAACGGCTCGATTCCGCGCCCGCAGTCCGGGATGGAGCGCGCACGCCGCACCGTACGTGACGTGATGACGAGACAGGTGTTGTGCGTTTCCCCCGATCAGCCGCTCGCCGAGGTTGCTAGCTTAATGACCAACAAGGATGTCGACAGGGTGCCCGTGGTGGAGGAAGGGCGCCTCGTCGGATTTCTCACCCGTGGCGACATCGTCCGCAAACTCATTGGATCCTGACCATGCCTGATAGCCATACGCTCACGATCGTCAAGCCAGACGCCATTGCTTCGGCCAAGGCCGGCAAGATCATCGCGCACCTCGAGGCCCAGGGCTTCACGGTGTGCGCCGCCCGCGTCATGCACCTCACGAAGGCGCAGGCCGAGGAGTTCTATGGCGTGCATCGCGAGCGCCCGTTCTTCGGCTCGCTCGTGTCGTTCATGACCTCGGGCCCGTGCATGCCGCTCGTCCTCGAAAAGGCAGACGCCGTGGCCTCGTTGCGCAAGGCAATCGGCGCGACGGATCCGAAGGAAGCGGAGCAGGGTACGGTGCGCGCGCTGTTCGCCGAGTCGAAGGAGCGGAACGCGATCCACGCGTCGGATTCCGACGAGAACGCGGTCCGCGAGTCGCGCTTCTTCTTCTCCGAGTCGGAGCTGCTCGCGGCACGCTGACGCCCGCCAGAGTGCGTCTTGCCCAGCGCCTCATCTTCAAGTAGATTCACGGGTTATGCTGTCCTTCGACATTCGCGCGCTGGAAGATCAGGCGGCTACGGTCAATGGCGCGCTGAGCACCGACGATCCGATCTGGATCGACGGCGACTTTCGCCCTGAAACCGCTGTTCGCGCCACCGGTCGGCTCTCCGTAGCCGGCCCGGGGCGGTACTACTGGAGCGGGGCGATCGAGGGCACGGCAACCGTTCCGTGCCGGCGCTGTCTGACCGATACGACGGTGAACGTCACCGAGAATGTGCACGTGCTGTACGCGGAAGCGGGCGATGAGATCGACGACCCCGAGGTCTACGAGCTCGCGCCGAAAGCGCGCACGCTCGATCTCCGACCGGCTGTTCGTGAGCAGTGGCTCCTCGCGGTTCCGCGCTTTCCCGTATGCCGGGAAGATTGCAAGGGACTCTGTCCCACCTGTGGTGCCGAGCTCAATGCGGGTGCGTGCAGCTGTCCACCCGCCGTAGATGCACGATGGGCCGAGTTGCGAACCGCGCGCGGCACGGACAATTGATTCGCCAGATCGATTTCAAGTACTGAACCTTTTTCTACCGACTGAGCACACATGGCCGTCCCGAAGCGCAGAACATCGAAACGGAAGAAGCGCGCCCGTAACACGCACAAGAAAGCGCCCGCAATCGCCATCCAGCGCTGCCCGCGCTGCCAGAGCATGAAGCGCCCGCATCGCGTGTGCGCCGAGTGTGGCTATTACGGCGGAGTCCAGCGGGTCGAAGCCAAGGAAGCTTAGCTTTGGCGCGGATCGCCGTGGACGCAATGGGGGGCGACCATGCCCCCCGGTCGCCCGTTGCTGGCACCCTGCTCGCGCTCTCCGAGCTCGCATCTGACCACACCGTCATCCTCATCGGCCGAACGAAGGTCATCGAGGATGAGTTCGACCGGCTTGAGGCCCAGAACACCGACGGCTTTGCCGCCGCTCGCGCACGCATCAGCATCGTCGACGCACCCGACGTCATCGAGATGACCGACCGGCCCACCGCTGCCATCCGCGGCAAGCCGCACAGCTCGATGGTCGTTGGTCTCAAGCTCCACGCCGCCAACAAGGCCGATGCCTTCGTCTCCGCCGGAAACACCGGCGCGCAAATGGCGTCCTCCGTCTTTCTCCTCAAGCTCCACCACGGGCTCACCCGCCCCGCAATCGCCGCAATGATCCCGACGCTCAATCGCCCCGTCGTGCTCGTCGACGCCGGCGCCAACGTCGACTGCTCCGCAGAGGAGCTCGTGCAATTCGCGCGTCTCGGCTCGGTCTATGCCGAGGACATCCTCATGCGTCCAGAGCCGACCGTCGGATTGCTCAGCAACGGTGAAGAGCCGGAGAAGGGAAATGCGTCCGTGAAGGAGGCACACAAGCTCCTGTCGCACGCGGGGCTCAACTTCATCGGCAACGTCGAAGGGCGCGACATCCTCAGCGCCGGCAGCGCTCGCGGCGCGCTCGACGTCGTCGTGTGCGACGGCTTCGTCGGCAACGTGCTCCTCAAGTTCTACGAGTCCGTCCCTGAGCTCATTTTCTCGATGCTCGCCTCGGCGGGGATCGGTCAGGACATCATCGCGAAGACCTTCAAGGGCTTCGACTATTCCGACTACGGCGGCGCACCCCTGCTCGGCGTGAAGGGCGTGAGCATCATCTCGCACGGCAGCTCGTCGCCGCGCGCAATGAAGAACGCGATTCAGGTGGCGGTGCGCGCCGTCGAGTCGCAGATGAATGACCACATCGGCCGCAGACTTGGCCACGCTGCGGTGACGACCGCATGAGGCGCCCCAGCGTACAGATTTCAGCGCTGGGGCGCTCGGTGCCCGCGCGCGTGATGACGAACTACGACTTCGCGGCCATCGGGATCGAGACGACGAACGAATGGGTGATGGAGCGCACGGGGATCTCCGAGCGCCACATCGCCGGCCCCACGGACACCACCTGCAGCATGGGCGCGGCCGCCTCGCGCCTCGCGATGCAGCGCGCAGGGGTGCAGCCGGGCGAGATCGACATCATCATCCTCAGCACGGCGACGCCGGATCGTCTGCTCCCCGCCACCGCCGTCGACATCCAGGCGGAGCTCGGCGCCACGCGTGCGGCGGCCTTCGACATCTCGGCAGCGTGCTGCGGCTTCCTCTTCGGCCTCTCGATGGCCGAGGGCTACATTCAGAGCGGCGCCGCGGAGACGGTGCTGCTCGTGAGCTCCGAGAAGATGAGCGCGATCGCCGACTGGACCGATCGCGCCACGTGCGTGCTCTTCGGCGATGGCGCCGGCGCCGCGGTGCTGCGGCGCTCACAAAAGGGGCGCGGCATCCTGTCGACGTACATGCGCAGCGACGGCACGCTCGCCCATCTCCTCTATCGCCCCGAAGGCGGCGCGACGACGCCGATGTCTCCCGCAGTGCTCGAGGCGCGCACGCATCTCGTCCACATGGCGGGGCGTGAGGTGTTCAAGCATGCCGTGCGCTCGATGGCGGAATCTGCAGCGCGCGCGCTCGACCTCGCGCGCATCAACGGCGGAGACATCGATCTCTTCGTTCCGCACCAGGCGAACCTCCGCATCATCGAGGCGACCGCGAAGCATGCGAACATCTCGATGGATCGCGTCTACGTGAACATCGACCGCTTCGGCAACACCTCATCGGCGTCGATTCCGATCGCGCTCGACGAGGCGATCCAGAAAGGAAAGGTGGGCGAGGGATCGCTCGTGTTGATGGTGGCGTTCGGCGCCGGCCTCACGTGGGCGTCCTCGGTCGTTCGACTGTAGGCGGGATTCGCTTGGACATCGTGCTGCTCTTTCCCGGGCAGGGATCGCAGAAGGCCGGGATGGGAAAGGAGCTCGCGGCGGCGTTCCCGTCGGCGAGCACGATCTTCCAGGAGGCCGACGACACGCTCGGCTTCCCCCTCACGAAGCTCTGCTTCGAGGGGCCGGACGACGAGCTGATGGCCACGCGCAATGCGCAGCCCGCGCTCCTCACGCACGGTGCGGCGGTATGGGCCACGGTTGCGGATCGACTCCGCCCGCATGTCCGCGCCGCCGCAGGCCACTCGCTGGGCGAGTTCACGGCGTACCATGCGGCCGGCGCCTTCGCCTTTGCCGACGCGCTTCGCCTCGTGCGCCGTCGTGGCGAGCTGATGTTCGAGAGCGGTGCCAAGCGTCCGGGCGCGATGGCGGCGATCCTCGGACTCTCGGAGGCGAATGTCGAGGCGGCGTGCACACGCGCGCTCGAGGTGGGCGACGTGGTGCCCGCCAACTATAACACGGCGGAGCAGCTCGTGATCTCGGGCGAGGTCGAGGCAGTGGAGGCGGCGATGGCCATTGCGAAGGAGCTGGGGGCGAAGCGTGCAATCCGGCTCAATGTGAGTGGGGCGTTTCACTCGTCGCTCATGGAAGAGGCGGCGGCAGGACTCAAGGTGGCGCTCGACGCGGCACCCATCTCCGCACCATTCTTCCCGGTCTACTCGAACGTGAGCGCGTATCCCTCTGCGGGATCAGCAGATGCGAAGAAGCTGCTTCTCCGGCAATTGACGTCGCCCGTGCGCTGGACAGATCTCGTCCTGCACATGGCGGAAGCGATTCCGGACGCGCTGTACGTCGAGATGGGGCCGGGCGCCGTGCTATCCACACTCGTGAAGCGAATTATCCCCGGAGCTCGCACGATGACGTGTGGCACGGCGGAAGAGGTCGATCAACTGATCGGAGCGCTGAATTGATGAAGATCGATTTGACCGGGAAGGTCGCGTTGGTCACGGGAAGCACGCGAGGCATCGGGCGCGAGATTGCCGCCACGCTCGCAGGGGCAGGCGCACGCGTGGCGGTGTCCGGGCGCAGCGCGGAGACTGCGGCTGAGGTCGCTAAGGCGATCGGAGGCGACGCGCACGGTTTCGCGTGCGACCTCGCGGATACCGCCAGCGCTGCGGCGCTCGTCGACGGGGTCGAAAAGCACTTCGGTTCTTGCGACATCCTCGTCAACAACGCCGGCCTGACGCGCGACAATTTGCTTATGCGCCTCAAGGATGACGACTGGGACGCCGTGCTGAATGCCAACCTTCGCGGCGCGTTCGCCACCATTCGCGCCGCCTCGCGGGGTATGATGAAGAAGCGGTGGGGACGCATCATCAACATCACGAGTGTGGTCGGCATCACGGGGAACAAGGGGCAGGCGAACTACGCCGCGAGCAAGGCTGGGCTAATCGGGCTTACGAAATCCGTGGCGAAGGAGCTCGCCTCGCGCAACATTCTCGCGAACGCCGTGGCGCCAGGCTTCATCGACACCGACATGACGGCGGCCATGACGGCGGAAGCGCGCACGGAGCTCGGGGCGCAGATCCCGCTGGGACGCCTCGGGACGCCAGGAGATATTGCAGGGATGTGCGCCTTTCTGGCGTCGGAGTACGCGTCGTACATCACGGGGCAGCTCTTCGTGGTGGACGGCGGGCTAGTGATGTAGATTTCCGTAGCACGTTTCGCGCAGCGGCGCGCACAATTCATTCAAGGGGACCACGTCCATGGCGGATCTCGAAGAAAAGGTCAAGGAAATCATCGCCAAAGAGCTTGGCGTCGAGCGCGAAAAGCTGACGAACGATGCGAGCTTCATGGAGGATCTCGGGGCCGACAGCCTGGACACGGTTGAGCTCGTGATGGAATTCGAGAAGGAGTTCAACATCGACATTCCGGACGAGGATGCCGAAAAGCTGCGCACGGTGGGTGATGCGCTCACATATCTCAAGTCCAAGTCGGCGTGAGTAAGCGAAGGGTCGTCGTCACGGGCCTCGGGGCCATCACGCCCGTCGGCAACGACGTGGCGACGACCTGGCAGTCGCTCCTGGACGGCCGTTCCGGCGCGGGCCCCATCACGAAATTCGATGCGGGGCCGTTCGCAGTGAAGTTCGCGTGCGAGGTGAAGGATTTCGATCCGCACGAGTACATGGATCGGAAGGAAGCCAAGCGCGCGGATCTCTTCACGCAGTACGCGGTCGCCACTGCGGTGCAGGCGATGCGCGACGCCAAGCTCGAGGGCACCACCGCGTACGATCCCAACCGCCTCGGCGTGATCGTCGGCAGCGGCATCGGCGGCCTCGCGACGATGGAGCAGCAGCACGACACGTATCGGGATCGCGGACCGTCGAAGATCTCTCCATTCTTCATCCCGATGTTCATCTCGGACATCGCGGCGGGGATCGTGTCGATGCAGTTCAACGCGCGCGGCCCGAACTACGCCACCGTCTCCGCCTGCGCCACGAGCGCGCACGCGATCGGCGACGCGTATCGCACCATTCAGTACGGCGATGCGGACCTCATGCTCACCGGCGGCGCCGAAGCCGCGGTGACACCAATGTCGATCGGCGGCTTCGCGAACATGCGCGCACTCTCCGAGCGGAACGATGAGCCGCTCACCGCCTCCCGCCCGTTCGACCTCACGCGCGACGGCTTCGTGATGGGCGAGGGAAGTGCGACGATTCTCCTCGAAGAGCTCGAGCACGCGAAGGCGCGCGGCGCGAACATCTACGCGGAGATCGTGGGCTACGGCGCCACGGGCGACGCATATCACCTTACCTCGCCCGCACCGAACGGCGAGGGCGCCCAGCGCGCCATGAAGCGCGCGTTGGAAGACGCCGGACTCACGCCCGAGACGGTGCAGTACGTCAACGCGCACGGCACCTCGACGCCGGCCAACGATCTCAACGAGACGAAGGCGATCCACGCGGTTTTCGGCGAGTCGGCCAAGGGACTCAGTGTCAGCTCCACCAAGTCCGGCACCGGCCACATGCTCGGCGCCGCCGGCGCGGTCGAGTTTCTCATCTCCTCGCTTGTCGTGCGAGACGGGATCATTCCGCCAACGATCAACTACTGCACGCCCGATCCCGAGTGCGATCTCGACTACACGCCGAACACGCTGCGTCGCCGCCACGTGAACGCCGCGTTGAGCAACAGCTTCGGCTTCGGTGGCCACAACGTCTCGCTCGCCGTCCAGCGCTACGAAGGCTGACGTGCCCGTCCCGGCGAACGTCTCCTTCGCTCGACTCACCGATCCGGCGCTGCGTTCCATCGGCGCCAAGGTGGCCGCGGGCACGCGTCTCTCCATCGCCGACGGCGTTACGCTCTTCGAGACGCCGGACCTCCTCGGTGTCGGCCATCTGGCGAACGCGGTGAACGAGGCGAAGCACGGAAGCACCGTCTACTTCGCGGCCAACCAGCACATCAACCCCACGAACGTCTGCATCCTGCGCAAGACGTGCGTCTTTTGCTCGTACGCGCGCCTGCCGAAGGAAGCGGGCGCCTATCGCTACACGATGGACCAGGTGTACGCGGAGGCCGCGGCCAATCCGTACGTGCGCGAGTTCCACATCGTGGGCGGCCTCGACATGGGCGCCGGGCTCGAGTACTATGCCGAGATGTTCCGCGGGCTGAAGGAGCGGCACCCGCAGGTACACATCAAGGCGCTCACCGCCGTCGAGATCGCACACATCGCGCGCATCGAGAAGATGTCGAACCACGATGTGCTCGTCGCGCTACGCGCCGCCGGACTCGACACGCTCCCTGGCGGCGGCGCCGAAGTGTTCAGCAAGGGCGTGCGCGCGACCATCGCCGAGAAGAAGCTCAACGCCGAGGACTGGATCGAGGTGCACCGTGTTGCGCATAGCCTCGGCATTCGCTCCAACGCCACGATGCTCTATGGCCACGTCGAATCGTACGAGGACCGCATCGAACATCTCGCGATGCTTCGCGAGCTGCAGGACGAAACGGGGGGCTTTCTCACGTACATCCCGCTCGCCTATCACCCCGACAACAACGAGCTCGGAGCGACGCTCGGCCGTCTGGGCACCGCGACCACGGGCTTCGACGATCTGCGCAACGTCGCGGTCGGCCGCCTCTTCCTCGACAACTTCGATCACGTCAAGACGCACTGGATCATGGTCACCCCCTTCCTGTCGCAGATCGCGCTTTCCTGGGGAGTGAACGATGTCGAGGGCACGGTGGTACGCGAGAAGATCTATCACGAGGCGGGCGCGCACACCGCGCAGGGACTCGCGCTCGACGACTTGCTCGCGCTCATCCGCGGCGCCGGCCGCGTTCCGGTGGAGCGAGACTCGCTCTACAACGTCATTCGCACCTTCGACGCACCGGCCGCCGAGGCGGCCTGACGTGCGCGTCGGGCGCATTCGCTACATCAACTGCTTCCCCGTCTACGGCGCCATCGACCGGGGCATCGTGTCGCTCGGCGCGCCGGTACATAGTGGCAATCCGAGCGAGTTGAATGCGCTGATGGCGAACGGAGAGCTCGACGTCAGCGTCATCTCCGCGGTCGAGTATGCGCGCGATTCGTCGCGCTATCTGCTCCTCCCCGATCTCGGCATCACCTCCGATGGACCCGTGCGCAGCGTGATGCTCTTCTCGCGCGTACCGGCCGAGGAGCTCACCGCGCGACGGGTGCTGCTCTCACGCAGCTCGATGACGAGCGTCGCGCTCACGCAGCTCCTCTTCGAGCACGTCTGGAAGTCGAAACCCGAGTACGCCGCCGGCGACGCGGAGCTCACCGACATCGCGCGCTTCCTCGACGAGCCGCACGACGCGCGCCTCGTCATCGGCGACGCGGCGCTCCTGCTCGCGAACCGGCTGCGCGTGCGCGGCGCCGAGCACCCCGGCGCGTCGGACTATCCCTACGTCTACGATCTCGGCGAGTGCTGGAAGCAATGGACTGGGCTGCCATTCGTCTTCGCGGTGTGGGTCGCGCAGCGTACGACGCTCGTGTCCGACGCGCTGCAGGTACATGCGCGGCTGCTCGAGTCGCGTGACTGGGGGCTCGCGCATCTCGACGTGCTCGCGGAGCAGGCAGCCGCGGTCACCGGAGTCGCGCGGCGCATCTGTCTCGACTATCTGTCGGGACTCGACTACCGCCTGTCGTACGATCATCTCGCCGGGCTGTCAGAATTCTTCCGCCGGCTCGCCAGCGCGGGGATCGCTCCCGCCGCTCCGCTCTCGTTTCTCCCTGCAGCCTGACATGAAAGACCTCCTCGATTTCTACACGAACGCTCCGCTCATCGAGCTCGGCGCCGAGGCCGACCGCATACGACAGCAGCTCCATCCGCATTCCACCGTGACGTACATCGTCGACCGCAACATCAACTACACGAACGTCTGTGTGGCGGACTGCGGCTTCTGCGCCTTCTATCGCCGCCCGAAGCACGGCGAGGGGTGGACGCTGTCGTACGAGCAGATCGGTGCGAAGATCGACGAGGCGAAGCAGCTCGGCGCAGTGCAGATCCTCATGCAGGGCGGACACAATCCGTACATCCCGTTCGAGTGGTATCTGGAGCTGCTCAAGTACATCAAGAAGTACCACACGATCCACATCCACGGCTTCAGCCCCAGCGAGATCGACTTCTTCGCCAAGGTATTCCGCATGGACGCGCGCGACGTGATACGCGAGTTCATGAAGGCGGGACTCGATTCGGTGCCCGGCGGCGGCGGCGAGATTCTCGTGCAGCGCGTTCGCGATCTCGTCGCGAAGAAGAAAGCGGGCGCAGACCGCTGGCTCGAGATCATGGAGATCGCGCACCAGGAAGGGATGAAGACGTCCGTCACAATGATGTATGGCATCGGCGAAACACTCGCCGAGCGCATCGAGCACCTCGAGCGCGTGCGCGAGCTGCAGGCACGCACGCACGGCTTCACGGCGTTCATCTGCTGGCCGCTGCAGCCGGAGAACACGCCCACGATGTCGCACATGCCGAAGACCGGCGCCGTGGACTATCTCCGCACCACGGCACTCGCGCGCATCGTTCTCGACAACGTCCCGAATCTCCAGGCGAGCTGGGTGACGATGGGCGGCAAGATCGGCCAGGTCGCGCTCAAGTTCGGCTGCAACGATTTCGGCTCGCTCATGATCGAGGAGAACGTCGTGTCGGCCGCAAATACCACGCACCGGATGACGATCGCCGAGATGGAACGGCTGATCACGGACGCGGGCTACTCGCCGGCGCGGCGGCGCCAGGACTACTCGATCATCCAGCCCGCGCACGCCGCCGCGTGACACCTCTTCGCGGCACCGGCAATGGTTAGACAAACCGACCCCGCAGACGGCGCCGAGCGGCGCAGCAAGCCCCGCAAGCGCGCGACGAAGGTCGCGCTGCGCATGGGAATCGGCTACGACTCCCACCGCTTCGGCCCGGGGAACGCCGTTCGACTCGGTGGGATCAGCATCCCGCACGAGCAGGCGCTCGTGGGCCACTCCGACGCCGATGCGGTAGCGCACGCCGTCACCGACGCGCTGCTCGGTGCCGCGGGCGAGGGCGACATCGGCTCGATGTTCCCGGACAACGACCCCGCGAATCAGCATCGCGATTCGATCGAAATGCTCACACTCGCGATGGCACACCTTCGCGATCGCGGCTGGCGCGCCAACAACGTCGACGTGACCGTGATCGCGGAGGCGCCGCGCGTCGCGCCGTACCGCGAGGCGATGCGCGATGCGCTTTCCGCCGCGATGCAGCTCGACCGCACCGCCGTGAGCGTGAAGGGGAAGACGAACGAGGGGCTGGGATGGATCGGTCGTGGTGAGGGGATCGCCTGCATCGCGGTCGCGACCGTCGTACCCGTCTCGTCGTGACCGTCGTCGACGAGATCGCTCGCGACTTTCATCTCGAACGGTTCGACGATTTTCTCTCGGTAGAGCAGGGCGCGGCGGGGACGACCAGCGAGGCGTACCATCGCGACCTTTCCCGCTTTGCGACGTACGCACGCGTGCAGGGCGCCGCGCAGCCCACGGCCGTCACGCCGGCGATGCTGCGCTCGTACATCTACCATCTGAAGGACGTCGGCCTCGCACCGTCGTCGATCCGCCGCAACATCTCGGCGATGCGCAGCTACTATCGTTTTCTGATTGGCGAGGGCGAGGTCGTGAAGGATCCGACCGAGCGCCTCGAGACGCCGAAGCGGTGGCTCACGCTACCCGACGTCCTCACTGTCGCCGACGTCGACAAGCTCCTCGCGGCGCCATCACTCGACGAGCCGCTCGCCTTTCGCGATCGCGCCCTCCTCGAGCTCGCGTACGGCGCCGGCCTGCGCGTCTCCGAATGGATCACGCTGGGGGTGAAGGATGTGCTGCTCGACGAAGGGCTCGTGCGCGTCTTCGGCAAGGGAAGCAAGGAGCGACTCGTGCCAATCGGCCGCCGCGCGATCGCAGCCGTCGCGGTGTACCAGCGCGAGCTGAGGCCGAAGCTCGAGCGCGGCGGAGGGAAGGGTGCCCTCTTTCTGAACTCCAGGGGCGCGCCGCTGTCGCGCATGGGTGCGTGGAAGATCCTCCGCAAATACGTCACGATCGCGAGGATCGAGAAGCACGTCACGCCGCACACCCTCCGCCACTCCTTCGCCACGCATCTCCTCGAAGGCGGGGCCGATCTCCGGGCGGTCCAGGAAATGCTAGGACATGCCAGTATTGCGACTACGCAGATCTACACGCACGTCGATCGGGAGTTTCTCCGTTCGGTTCACAAGCAGTATCATCCGCGAGCTTGACGCCGCTCGTTCTTTCGTCGACGCCCGCGCCCTTTCGTGCCAGTCCGCCAGCGCTCCCATTCGCCCCGCCCATGCTCCTCGTCATCGACAACTACGACTCCTTCACGTACAACCTCGTTCAGTATCTCGGTGAGCTGGGCGAGGAGCCCGTGGTGCGCCGCAACGATGCGATCTCCGTCGAGGACATCGCAGAGATGCGACCAACGGCCATCGTGCTCTCGCCAGGCCCCTGCACGCCATCCGAGGCGGGGATCACCGTGGCCGTGGTGAAGCGGTGGGGACGCGAGATCCCGATCCTCGGCGTCTGCCTCGGCCACCAGGCGATCGGCGAGGCGTATGGTGGCAAGGTGATCCGCGCGGATCGCGTGATGCACGGCAAGACGTCTCGCATCACGCACGGCGGCACGGGGCTCTTCGACGGACTCCCCGATCCGCTCGAGGTCATGCGCTACCACTCGCTGATCGTCGAGCGCAAATCGCTCCCGGCGTCGCTCGAGATTCTCGCGGTCACGAGCGACCGCGGCGACGAGATCCTGGCCATGCGCCATGTCGAGCATCCTGTGTGGGGGGTGCAGTTCCATCCGGAGTCGGTGCTCACGCAACAAGGGAAGCGCATCCTGCAGAACTTCCTCACCATGGCGTCCGAGACATCGTCGGCGGCAGCGACGGCGGGCGCGTGAAGACACTCGCAGCCGTGACACTGGCACTCGCGGGCACGGTGTTGCTCACGACTGCGGCCACCGCGCAGGATTCGCTCCGCATCCGCGCGCCGGGACCAACCGTCGCCGAGCAGATCGTCGAACAGACGCTGGCGCATCGGTACATCGTGCGGCACGAGCAGTACAACACGCGCTTCTTTCGCGACTCCGTTTTCGACACGACGGTCGTGGTGCTCAACTCCGACGCGACGGTCGCGAGCACGGTGCACGGGGATGTCGTCGTCATCAACGGCGATCTCTTTCTGCAGCCCGGCGCGAAGATCGATGGGCGCGCGGTGGCAATCGGCGGCGGCGTCTACGATTCGCAGCAGGCAACGGTCGGAGGTGAGAAGCTGTCCTTCCGCGATGTGCACTTCGACACGGCGCGCACCACGCGCGGCGTCGAGCTCGTGTATCGCCTTCCCCCGCCGCCGGAGGACACCATTCCGACCTTCGGACTCCCGGGACTCTACGGCCTCCGCACGCCGCTGTACGACCGCGTCGACGGCCTCGCGGTGCCCTGGGCGCCGCGCATCACACTCGGCGATTCGCGTCTCGTCATCGACCCGACGCTCACCTATCGCTCGAACCTCGGCGCCTACGACCTCTCGGCCACGGTGAGCGCGACGCTTGCGCCCGGCTGGAGTGCGACGGCGTTCGCCGGACGCACCACGCTCTCGAACGATCGCTGGATCCAGTCCGATCTCGGGAATTCGATCTCGACGCTCGGCGTCGGCAGTGACTATCGGAACTATTGGCGTTCGGCACGCTACGAGGCGAAGGTCACGCGCGAGTGGCTCTTCGCGCAGGGCGATCTCAGGATCAATGCAGGTGGGCGCACCGAAGACGACTGGTCGGTGCGCGGCGGCGGCCCGTGGAGCCTCTTCAATCGCAACGACACGCTGCACATGAAGCGCCCGAATCCGGGGGTGGAGCGCGGCGACCTCTCGAGCGCGCTGTTCGGCGCGCGCGGAAGCTGGCAGCGCGAGAAGGTGTCCTTCAACGCCGGAGCCGATGTCGAAGTGGTGCTCGACGCGCCTGGCGACGAGCACTTCACGCAGACGACGCTCTTCGCGCGCGCGGCCTTCCCCACGTTCGTCACGAAGTGGGGAACGCAGTCCTTCGTCTTCCACACGCACATGGTGCTGACGGCGGGCGACACCGCGCCGCCGCAGCGGTTCGCGTATCTGGGCGGCAGCGGAACGCTGCCGACCTTCCCGCTCCTGAGCCGTGGCGGCGACCAGCTCGTGTTCCTCGAGGGGCTCTACAACTTCCCGATCCAGACGATCCGCGTGCCGTTCCTCGGCACCCCGATCATTACGGTGCGCGAGATGCTCGCGGGCACGGGCGTCGGAAGCCTGGGCCGCTTCGACAGCAACATCGGCGCACGGCTGACGCTCGGCTTCATCAGTGGCGAGATGTTCATCAACCCCGACAACGGCGACCACGTCTTCTCGCTGGGGCTGTCGTTAATGCGCTAGTTCCAGTTTCGGTTAGCAGGGACGAGCACGGGCCATTTAAAAGCGACAAATAACGGACAACTGCAGTTTGTAGTATCCGTTTTTGTCGCATTGTTTTGTCCGTTTTTGTCGCTTGATCCAGCTGTTAGTGCCCGAGCTCCGCGGCCGCCGCTGCCGCCGTTTCGCCGCGATGCGATCTGCGCCGGCCAGCCCCTCGGCGTCCAATATCTCCCATTTGATTTCGAGGCTCAGAGTTGTAAATTGGTGATCGTGCAATTTGCGGCCGGGCACTCGAATCTCTTATGGCCGTGAGCACGCTGGCGATCATCCCGGCGCGCCTCTCCGCCACGCGGCTTCCCCGCAAGCCGCTCCGACTCCTCGCCGGCGTCCCGCTCGTCATCCGCGTCTGGCAGCGCGTCATCGGCCTCGGTGTCGCCGACCGGTGCCTGATCGCGACGGACAGCGCCGAGGTTCAGCGCGCGGCCCACGACGCCGGCGCCGAGTGCATGCTCACCCGCAGCGATCATCCCTCCGGCACCGACCGCGTGGCCGAGGTGATCTCGCACGCCGAGTACGCGCGCTTCGACGTCGTCCTCAATGTGCAGTGCGACGAGCCGTTCATCAGCGCCGCGGCGCTCGCGGGCGCGGTTGGGTGTGTGGCGGATGGCCGGTTCGAGCTCGGCACCGCGGCCGCGCACGCGCCGATCGAGGCCCTTCTGACGCCGCATATCGTGAAGGTCGTGTGTGCCGACGACGGGCGCGCGTTGTACTTTTCGAGAGCGGGAATTCCGGCCCTCCGCGAGCCGGGCGACCGCACTGTGCTGGAGGGCACGGTCCGCCAGCACATTGGAGTGTATGCGTATACGCCGGAGGCCCTCACGCGCTGGGTGTCGCTGCCCGAGCACCCTCTCGAGAGGATTGAACGGCTCGAGCAGCTGCGACCGCTGGCGGCGGGGATGGCGATGGGCGTGGCGACGATTGCTCACGCGCCGCCGGGTGGGCTGGATACGGAAGACGATCTGACACGGGCGAACGAGAACTGGATTCACCTCAGCGCGGACAGGACATGACACCAACGACGAGCCCAAATCAGAGCACCGCGAAGTACATCTTCGTGACCGGCGGGGTCGTGTCATCGCTCGGCAAGGGGATCGCGGCCGCGTCGCTCGGGCGGTTGCTCGTCGAGCGCGGACTCCGCGTCACCATGCTCAAGTTCGACCCGTACATCAACGTCGATCCGGGCACCATGTCGCCGTTCCAGCACGGTGAGGTGTTCGTGACGGACGACGGCGCAGAGACCGATCTCGACCTCGGTCACTACGAGCGCTTCATCGACCGCTCGCTCTCGCAGTCGAACAACATCACCACCGGCCGCATCTACCAGAACGTCATCACCAAGGAGCGCCGCGGAGAATATCTCGGCTCCACGGTGCAGGTCATTCCACACATCACCGATGAGATCAAGTCCTCGATGCGCCGCGTCGCGCCCGAGAACGACGTGGTCATCGTCGAGATCGGCGGCACCGTCGGTGACATCGAGTCGCTCCCGTTCCTCGAGGCGATTCGACAGTTCCGCCACGAGATCGGCCGCGAGAATGCGGTGTTCATCCACCTCACCCTCGTGCCGTACATCAGCGCCGCGGGCGAGGTGAAGACGAAGCCGACGCAGCACTCGGTGCGCGAGCTCATGGAGATCGGAATCCAGCCGGACATGCTCATCTGCCGTACCGAGCGTCCGCTCTCCGAAGATGTGAAGCGCAAGATCGCGCTCTTCTGCAATGTGGAGTTCGGCTCCGTCATCGAGAGCCGCGACGTGCCGTCGATCTACGAGATCCCGCTCTCCTTCCACGAGCAGGGACTCGATGAGCGCGTGGTCGAGCGCCTCTCACTCGGCGGAAAGAAGGCGGATCTCACCCGGTGGCGCGAGATGGTCTCGCGCATCTACGCGCCGCATGGGCGCGTACGCATCGCGGTCGTCGGGAAGTACACGGAGCTCGTCGACAGCTACAAGAGCGTGCAGGAGTCGCTGATCCATGGCGGCATCAGCAGCGATGTCGGCGTCGACATCACGTGGATCTCGAGCGATCTCTTCTCGTCACCCGAGCGCACGGCCGAGCTGCTCGACGGCATGGATGGCCTGCTGATCCCCGGCGGGTTCGGCGTGCGCGGGATCGACGGCATGGTCAACGCGGTGAGATACGCGCGCGAGAAAGGGATGCCGTTCTTCGGCATCTGCCTCGGCATGCAGGTCGCGTCGATCGAGTTCGCGCGCAACAAGTGCGGGCTCGAGGACAGCCACTCGAGCGAGTTCGCCCCCGAGTGCGGCAACCCCGTCATCTCGCTGATGGAGTCGCAGCAACACGTGACAGACATGGGCGGCACCATGCGGCTCGGTGCGTACCCCGCGCGCCTCAAGGCGGGATCGCTCGTCGCGCACATGTACGGCGGGCCGGATGCCAGTGAGCGCCACCGGCATCGCTACGAGTTCTCGAACGCGTATCGCGAGATTTTCGAGCGGCACGGTGTGCGCTTCAGCGGACTCTCGCCCGATGGCTCGCTCGTCGAGCTCATCGAGATTCCCGATCATCCGTGGTTCGTCGGCTGCCAGTTCCATCCGGAGCTGAAGTCGCGGCCGACACGTCCGCATCCGCTCTTCGCCGGCTTCATCGCGGCGGCCGTCACCGCGAATCAGGGACGCGCCGATGAGCGCGAGCGGTCGCAGCGAGCGCACGCCGCGGGGTGATGCCGCCCGCCCGCTTTCCGGCCGATGCCTTCTTCGTCATCGCCGGACCGTGCGTCATCGAGGACGACGATCTCAACTTCCGCGTCGCGGATCATCTTGCGCGTCTCGCGGAGCGCGTACCGGGCGGGATCATCTTCAAGGCGAGCTTCGACAAGGCCAATCGCTCCAACAAGGGCGCGCCGCGCGGTCCAGGACTCGATGAGGGACTGGCCGCTCTCGCGCGCGTGCGCGAGCACTCCGGACTCCCGGTGCTCACCGATGTGCATCTCCCGGAGCAGTGCGCGGCCGCAGCGCAGGTTGCCGATGTGCTGCAGATCCCCGCGTTCCTCTGTCGTCAGACGGACCTGCTCCTCGCCGCGGGCGCGACGGGGAAGCCCGTGAACGTGAAGAAGGGGCAGTGGATGCACCCCGAGGGTATGCGCGGCGCAACCGACAAGGTGCGTGCGGGTTCGACGACGGACATCGCGGTGACCGAGCGCGGCACCTTCTTCGGCTACGGCGACCTCGTCGTCGACATGCGCTCTTTCGTGCGGATGCGTGCTGCGTGTGATGCGCCCGTGATCTTCGACGGCACACACAGCGTGCAGCAGCCGGGGCGCGGCGAGGGCGGGAGCAGTGGCGGCGCGCGCGAGTTCATCCCGCCGCTCACGTACGCCGCCGTCGCCGCGGGCGCGGACGGGCTCTTCCTTGAGACGCACCCCGACCCGGCGCACGCGCCGAGCGATGGACCGAACATGCTTGCGTTGCATGAGCTCGACGGCGTCATCGATCGTGCGATCGAGCTCTGGCACCTCTGTAAACGATGATCGCCGCGGCGCTCGCCAAGCGGATCAAGCTCGTCGGCCTCGATGTCGACGGCGTCCTCACCGATGGCGGCATCTACCTCGGCGACGTCGGAGGCATGGCGCAGGAGTTCAAGCGCTACGACATCCAGGATGGACTCGGAATCAGGTTCCTCCGTGCGTCGGGGATCAAGGTCGTGATCATCACCGGGCGCGTATCGGAGAGCGTACGGCTGCGCGCGGCCGAGCTCGAGGTCGACGATCTCATTCAGGATGCGCACGCACGCAAGCTTCCGGCGCTCCTCCGCATGCTCGAGCGCTTCGACATCAAGGTGGGAGACGCGGCATTCGTCGGCGACGACTTTCCCGATGATCCCGTGATGCGCGTGGTGGGGCTGCCGGTCGCGGTCGGCAACGCGGCGCCGGAGATCAGCGCACTGTGCAGCGTGAAGCTCAAGAAAACCGGCGGCTATGGCGCGGTGCGCGAGTTTTCCGAGATGCTGCTGAAGGCGCGCGGCGACTGGGAGCGCGTGGTCTCCGATTATCTCGCCGAGCGCATCGACACGAAGCTCGAGGTGCTGCGGTGAACTCCGCCGAGATCATCGAGCGCGGCCGCACCGTCATTCGGATGGAGCGCGATGCACTGGCCGCACTCGCGGCGCGCATTGGCGAGAGCTTTGCCAATGCGGTGAATTTGCTCGCTGCCGCCGAAGGGCAGGTGATTGTGAGCGGCGTTGGCAAGTCCGGACTCATCGGGCAGAAGATCGCGGCGACATTTCGCTCGACGGGAACGCTCGCGAGTTTCCTGCACCCGACCGAGGCGATGCACGGCGACCTCGGGATCGTCGGACCGTCGGACGTTGCGCTCTTCATCTCGAAGAGCGGCGAGACGGACGAGCTGACGCCGCTGGCGGAGCAGCTCAAGCGGTTCGGTGTACCCATGATCGTGATCACCGGCGCCGTCGATTCCTTTCTCGCCCGCCAGGCCGACGTCTTCCTCGACGCGAGCGTGGCGGACGAGGCGTGCCCGACCACCGATGCGCCGACGACGAGCACCACCGCTGCCCTCGCCCTCGGCGACGCGCTCGCGGTGGCGTTGCTCTCCGCCAAGGGATTCCGGCGCGAGGACTTCGCGCGACTGCATCCGGGCGGGTCGCTCGGTCGCAAGCTCGTGACGCGCGTGCGTGACCTGATGGTCGCCGACGAGATTCCGATGCTGCCGAAGAGCGCGGAGATGCGCGAGGCGGTGGTGCTGCTCGCGAAACGCCGCGGCACCGTCGCGATCGTCGACGACGTGAAGCGCGTGCTCGGCGTGATCACCGCGGGCGACCTGACGCGGCTCATGGAGCGCGGCGATGATTTCCTCTCCGTGCCGGTCTCGCAGGTGATGAACGCCACGCCGAAGGTCGTGCATGACGACGAGCTCGCGAGTGCGGGCGCCTATCGCATGGAGCAGCACGGGATCATGGCGTTGCCCGTCGTCGACTCGCGCGAGCGGCTCGTGGGGATGATCCACCTGCACGATCTCATGCGCGCGGGAATCCTGTGAGGCGGCTGCTCCTCATCGGCTGTGTCGCCGGTCTCGCGGCCCTCGGCGCCTGCCAGGAGGGAACCAAGCCGCCGATTGCCGCGCGCAACCCGCTCGCCGACTCCGCGGATCAGGTGATGTTCGGGATCAGCACCTTTATCACGGACAAGGGGCTGCTCCGCGCGCAGCTAATGGCGGACACCGGCTACTTCTTCGATGGTAACTCGCGCATCGAGATGCGGAACGAGAAGACGACCTTCTTCACGAACACGGGCGTGCAGAGCGCGGTGCTCACCTCGAAGGAAGGGACGTACATGACTGCGCGCTCGACGATGGAGGCGCGGAAGAACGTCCTCGTCGTCACCACCGACGGGAAGCGGCTCACCACCGAGCAGCTCCACTACAATCAGGGCACGAACGAGATCTCGAGCGACAGCTCGTTCGTGATGACGGAGCCCACGCGCGAGCTGCGCGGCATCGGCTTCGTGTCGGATCCCAATCTGATCAACATCCAGGTGAAACGCGTGTTGAGCGGGCAAGGTCCGCTGCCGCTGCCGGGGCAACAGCACCCGTGAGCAACACCGTCTCGCGTCGCTCGCGTCGCTCGCTCGCGGTGGTCGTCGCGTTGTCTGCGTTCGCGCTGGCGCTCCAGGCGCAGCAGCCGACTCCTGCGCCGGTGCCCCCAGCCGCGCCGCCGCCAGCCGCGCCACCGTCCTCCGGTGTCCCGGGGCAGCCGGCGCCCGTCACCGCGCTCCCCGCGGGCTCGGCGCCGTCGGGCCAGTGCGATCTCCTCGTCACGCCGAACTCCGACTCCACGCACTTCACCTCGGCGAAGCTTCCCAGCGGCGAGTACAACAACTTCGTCGGCGGTGGAATTACCGGTCACTGTCCTGTGCAGCAGATCACGCTGATTGCCGACAGCGCCGAGTGGTTCGGCGACCTGCACATGTGGCATCTCATCGGGCACGTGCACTACGTCGAGCCGCGGCTCACGATGGACTCGGACGTGGCGACCTACTATCTCATCGATGAGCACCTGCTCTCCGAGGGGAACGTCCACACACTGCTGCCGAGTGGCACGACGCTCGTCGGGCCGCGCGTGGAGTACTATCGCGCCGCGCCGAAGATTCGCGCCGTCGCGCACATGATCGCGCCGGGGCGGCCGACGATCAACGTCGTCGAAAAGGACTCCACCGGAAAGCCGTCACCGCCGACCATCGTCGTTGCGAACACCGTCGTCATGGATGGCGACAGCCTCGTCTACGCGTCGCAGAACGTCGTCATCACGCGCCCCGACGTGATCGCCACGGGCGACACCGCGACGATGAACAGCCAAACTGAGTTCGCGCGCCTCATGAAGGCGCCGAAGATCGTCTCGCGCGGGAAGAAGCAGTTCATTCTGTATGGCGAGGTCATCGACCTCTTCGGACAGAATCATGCTCTGCAGCGCGTGCTCTCGAAGGGGAAGGCGAAGAGCATCAGCGACAGCGCGACGATGACGGCGGACACGATCGACTTCCGCATGGAGGCGGGACTCATGCAGCGCGCGTACGCGTGGGGCAAGTCGCGCGCGCACGCGGTGAACCCGACCTACGACGTGCTCTCCGACTCGATCGACCTCCGCATGCCAGGGCAGCGTACGCGGGAGATCCGCGCGGTACGGAAGGCGTACGCGCAGAGCCTCCCCGACACGGCGAAGCTCCACACCAAGGAGAAGGATTGGATGCGCGGCGACACCATCACCGCGCACTTCGACAGCACGCAGGCGCCCGGAGACACGTCGAGCCAGCCGCAGATGAAGCAGCTGATCGCGCGGGGGAACGCGCAATCGTTCTACCAGCTCGCCGCGAAAGATTCCGGCGTCGTAGGCCCTGCGATCAACTACGTGAAGGGACGCGACATTTCGATCGTCTTCGCCAACCGCGTGGTGCAGGTCGTCGACATCCTCGATCAGGCGCAGGGCGTCTATCTCGAGCCGCAAGTGCCCGGTCGGCCGGACACGCTCCCGACGAGGCGTGGAGCCGGTACTACCTCGACGCGACGCTCTTCGAGTCGACCATGATCGAACGCCAGCTTCCGCTCCCCGTTCAGCGCTTTATCGAAGAGCACGCGCGCGGCGATCGCTGGACGGCGATGGCGCTGCACGCGCTCGTCTGCGCAGCGCGAGATAACGGCGACGTCCTCTTCAACGACATCGCCATCCAGTACCGCAACGACTACCTCGGGATGGTTCGCGACGAGGGACGCGATGCCGATCGCGAGGCGGGGCGGCTCGGTCTTGACGAGGTGCGCGAGCATCTCACGCGCACCGTCCTCCCGCGTCTCGCAGAGGATGGCCTCATCACGCTCCCCCCGGGACAGGCCGGCGCCGATACCACGATCACCATCGAGCCGTCCTACTGGAGTCAGCTGGCGCCCTACCGCCAGGCGATCCAGGACTCGGGTGTCGAAGGGGTGCTGAAGCACACCGGCGAGCACCCGGTCGTGCGGGCCGGAGAGCGTGGTCCGCAGGCGCCGCTGGAGGGCGGCAGCGTGCTCGAAGCTCGTTCACTGGTAAAGACTTACAAACGGCGCCGGGTCGTCAATGACGTGGCCTTGCGCTTGCAACAGGGGGAGATCGTCGGGCTGCTCGGACCCAACGGGGCGGGGAAGACAACGACCTTCTACATGATCGTCGGGCTGGTGCAGCCGCAGGAGGGGCGCATTCTGCTCGACAATCGCGACATTACCGAGATGCCGATGTACAGGCGCGCTCGTCTGGGCATCGGCTACCTTTCTCAGGAACCCTCGATCTTTCGTAAGCTTACGGTCGAGGAGAACATCCTCGCGATTCTCGAGTCGATGAAGCTGTCGGCGCGCGATCGGGAAGCGAGGCTGGAGCAGCTGCTGGGAGAGTTGAGCATCGCACATCTGCGTCACAACCGCGCCTACTCGCTGTCCGGAGGGGAGCGCCGCCGCCTCGAGATCACCCGGGCGCTCGTGACGCAGCCGAAGTTCATGATGCTGGATGAACCGTTCGCCGGAGTCGATCCGATCGCCGTACATGACATTCAGTCGATCGTGGCCGGCCTTCGTCATCGTGGAATCGGAGTGCTCATCAGCGATCACAACGTGGAGCAGACCCTGGATATCGTAGACCGCGCGTACATCATGTTCGACGGCCAGGTGAAGGTCTCCGGAACCGTCCGCGAGCTCGTCCACGACGAGACGGTGGCCGAGATCTACCTCGGACCCACACTCGCCGCGCGCCTGCGTGCCCGATTCTCCGAGAACGTCGCCCGACCGAATCGTGGAGGTGCTGCATGAGATCCGGCATGTCGCAGCACACGCAGATGAAGCAGGAGATCAAGATCAATCCGCGCCTCTATCAGGCGATGGATCTCCTCTACATGCCACTCCTCGATCTCCAGCAGCACCTCAAACAGGAGCTCCTCAACAATCCCTTCCTCGAGATGTACGAAGAGGATGAGGACGAGGACGGCGAGGAAGCTGCCGCGGAGGAAGGCGAGCAGACCGAGGAAGAGCAGCCAAAGGAAGAGACCACCGACGAGATCGACTGGGAGGAGATCCTCCTCAACGGCTTCGATGCGGGCGGGCGCCCGGAGGAGCACGAAGAGAAGGAGTACTTCGAGCCCGTCACCGTCGACCGCCGCGACCTGAGCGATCATCTCCGCGACCAGGTTGCGCTCCTCGATCTCGACGAGCGGCAGCACCAGCTGGCCGAGGAGTTCGTCGGCAACATCAATGAGGACGGCTACCTCGCGTGCTCGCTCGACGAGATTCGTCGCGGCATCAACGAGTGGGTCGAGAAGGCCGCCGAAGAGCTGGGACGCGACACGGAAGGACTTCCGTTCTACACGGAGGACGAGTGCGAGACGATGCTCCGCACCATCCAGGCGCTCGATCCCCCGGGCGTCGGCGCGCGCAATCTCCGCGAGTGTTTGCTCCTGCAGCTCCGCGAAGCGGGGCTCGAGCAGTCGGTGCCATATCGCCTCGTGCGGGACTGCTTCGATGAGCTGATCAACCACCGGCGCAGCGAGATCTCCAAGCGCTTCGGGATCTCCGTCACCGACGTGCAGAACGCCGCCGACGAGATCGCGAAGCTCGATCCCAAGCCGGGGCTCGTCTACAGCGAAGCCGGCGACAACTACATCATCCCCGATCTCGTCATCGACAAGATCGACGGCGTCTATCTCATCACGCTCAACGATGCGAACGTCCCGCGCCTCAAGCTGAGCCGCGCCTACGTCGAGATCGCGCGTGACAAGAAGAAATTCGACGGCGAGAACAAGGAGTTCATCTCCAACAAGATGAACTCGGCGAACTGGATGATTCAGGCCATCGAGCAGCGCCGGCAAACGATGCTCAAGGTGATGCACTTCATCGTCGACAGGCAGCGCGACTTCTTCGAGAAGGGCGTGCAGTATCTCAAGCCGCTCACGCTGCGCGAGGTCGCCGAAGTCATCAACATGCACGAGTCGACCGTCAGTCGCGTGACCAACGAGAAGTACGTGCAGACCCCGCGCGGCGTGCTCCCGCTCAAATATTTCTTCTCCTCCGGGCTTTCCACCACCGGCGGGGAAGACGTCTCGGCGCGCGGGATCAAGGCGCAGATCGAGAAGCTCGTCGCGGAGGAGGATCCGAAGCACCCGCTCACCGATCAGGCGATCGTGAACATCCTCAAGGAGAGCGGCGTCCAGATCGCGCGCCGCACGGTCGCCAAGTATCGCGACCAGCTCGGCGTCCTCTCGGCCCGGATGCGCAAGCGAGTATGACGCTCGTCGCCGCGGCCTCTGCTCCCGCCGCGATCGACGTCTCGGTGCTCGTGCCGGCAAAGGACGAGGCCGAGAATCTGCCGCTCTTCATGGAGCAGGCACAGGCTGCGTTCGCGAACAGCACCGTGTCGTACGAGGTCGTCGTCATCGATGATGGCTCGAGCGACAACACGCCGGCGGTGCTCGACGCGCTGCAGAAGCGGTATCCATTCCTCCGCGTCGCACGCCATCGACGGCAGCGTGGGATAGCCGACGCGCTCCGCACCGGGTATCTCGCCGCGCGCGGCCGCGTGCTCGTCTTCTATCCCGCCGACCTCCAGTACAAACCCGAGGACATCCCGCGGCTCGTCGCGCCGATTTTCGCCGGCGAGTCCGATATGGTCACCGGCTACAAGCAGGGCGTGTACGAGAAGGCGTTCGTCTCGAAGATCTACAACGGGCTGAGTCGCTCGCTCTTCGACATTCCGGTGCGCGATCTGAATTCGGTGAAGGCATACCGCCGCGAGATCATGGAGCTGCTCCCCGTGCGTCCCGATTGGCACCGCTACATGATCGTCATCGCGGCCGAGAACGGCTTTACGGTGACGGAGATCCCGGTGCCGGTGTATCCGCGCAACGCCGGCATCTCGAAGTTCGGCATCGGCCGCATTCCGATCGGCGTGCTCGACATGCTCTCGGTGTGGTTCGAGCTCCGCTTCGGACGAAAGCCGCTGCTGCTGTTCGGCATGACCGGCTTCGCGCTCTTCCTCCTGGGCGTGCTCGCCGGTCTCGTCGCGCTCGCCGTTCGCGTCTTCTGGGGCGTCGGCTTCCGGCCGCTGCTCAATCTCGTCGAGATCTGCGTCATCACCGGGAGCGTCTTCCTCGTGGGCGGTCTCCTGGGCGAGATGATCGCGGGACAGCGCGCCGAACTGCGCGAGATCCGGCGGCAGCTCGGGACCACGCTGCAGAGGCGGGACGACGACGATCGCTGATCCCGGCGCGACCGACGGGCCCGCGGTGACCGCGTCACCGCGCCGGATGCTCTGGCGCGTGGTGCAGGTCGCGCTCGCGGTGATCGTGATCGCGCTGGTGACGCGCAAGATCGCGGACGAGTGGGGCGCGGTGAAGCTCGCGCTCGAGCATGCACGCCCGAACTGGCTCGCC
Organism: Gemmatimonadales bacterium; assembly: GCA_038237245.1. Classification (GTDB taxonomy): domain Bacteria; phylum Gemmatimonadota; class Gemmatimonadetes; order Gemmatimonadales; family Gemmatimonadaceae; genus FEN-1250. The sequence goes on from JBBRYY010000018.1 coordinate 28,160, forward strand.
CTGGCCACCTCCGGCGCCATCGTGCTCTGCACCTACGCGGTGCTGATCCAGACGTGGCGCGTGCTGCTGCGCGGATGGGAGCACGAGATTCCCTTTCTCGATGCTGCGCGCATTTGGACGACATCGAATCTCGGGAAGTATCTCCCGGGGAAGGTGTGGTCGATCACCGCGCTCGTCGTCATGACGCGCGAGTACGGCGTGTCCGCGGCGGAGGGGGCGACGGCGTCGGTGCTGGTGACGCTCGTGAACACGCTCGTCGGCTTCGTGGTGGCGATCGTCGCCGGTGCGCAGCTGCTGCGACTGCCGTCGTGGGTCGCGATCGTGATCGCCGCGCTCGCGGCAGTGGTGATCGCGTCGCCGCAAGCGCTGCCGAGGCTGGGTGTGTTCGCGGGGCGCGTGCTCAAGCGTGAGATCGTCATCCGCGAGCTCCCGCATCACGTGCTCTTGATCGCCGCGGCGCTCACCACCATCGCGTGGCTGATGTACGGCGCGGCGTTCTGGCTGTTCACCATCGGCGTGCTGGGCAGCGCGCCTGGCGCCCTCCGGGACTACGTGGCAGTTTTCGCGGGCTCGTACCTGCTCGGTTTCATCGCGATATTTTCTCCAGCGGGCGCCGGCGTTCGCGAGGGCGCGATGGGAGTCGCGCTGCAGCGCGCCGGCTTCGCGATCGGCCCCGCGTATCTGCTCGTCGTCGCATCGCGGCTCTGGCTCACCGCGCTGGAAGTCCTTCCGCCTCTCATTTTTCTGGCCTTCGTCCGGCGTCGCCGGCTGTCCACTCATGAAAAAGAACACAGCCCCACGCGCTGAACCGGCGGCCGACATCGGCGCCCCGAAACTCGCCGGACTCTGGAGCGCGCTCGTGTATGCCGCGGCGACGCTATGGCTCGGGTGGCCGGCGTTGGCGGGGAAGTTCCTGATCAACATCCGGAGCGATCAGTATCTCGCGGGCTATGCCTTCCGCGAGTTCGGCGCGCATTCGCTGCGCACGACCGGGTCGTTCCCGCTCTGGAACCCGTACATCTTCGGCGGCCTCCCGTACGTCGCGGCGATGCACGGCGACATTTTCTACCCGACGTTTCTGCTGCGCACGATCATGCCGACCGACGTCGCAATGACCGTCGGCTTCATGCTGCACATTTTCCTCGCGGGCGTCTTCACCTACTACTTTCTCCGCGCGTGGGGACTCGGCTTCTACCCCGCGCTCCTCGGCGGTCTCGTCTTCATGATGGGCGGACCGATCGCATCGTACGTGTCGCCCGGCCACGACGGAAAGCTCTTCGTCAGCGCGCTCACGCCACTGGCACTCTGGATGCTCGTGCGCGCGGTTCGCGACGGACGCCTCTACGCGTTCGGCGTCTTCGCACTCACCGTCGGACTCGCGGTCCTGAGCCCGCACCCGCAGCTGCTGCAGTACATGCTCCTCCTCTCCGGGGCCTTTGCGCTCTACCTCGCGTTCTCCGCAGCCGACGATGGCGCGGCGATGTCGAGGAAGGTGGCGTTCACGCGGCTCGGCTTCGCATTCGCCGCCGTCGTGGTCGGCATGCTGATGGGAGCTGTGCAATATCTCCCCGTAATGCAGTACGTCCCGTGGTCGCCACGCGCGGGCGGTGCGAGCTACGCGTTCGCGACGAGCTATTCATTCCCCATCGAGGAGCTGCTCAACACGTACATCCCGCAGTTCACGGGGATTCTCGACAAGTACTGGGGACAGAACGGCATCCACTTCCACAGCGAGTATCTCGGCGCCTCCGTTCTCGTGCTCGCGACGCTCGGCTTCGGCGCCTCATTCGGCTTGCGACGCAGGAGCTTCGCGCGCTTCTGGCTCGGCGTGTTCGTCGTCGCGCTGCTTTGGTCGCTCGGCGGCAACACCCCGTTCTTCCATCTCCTGTATGCGCTCGTGCCGGGGACGAAGTTCTTCCGCGCGCCAAGCACGATGTTCTACGTCGTGGCATTCTCGATCGCCGTATTCACCGCACTCGGCCTCGAGCGCATCCTCGCGCGCGAGTACACGCGCCGCTTTCTCATCGGCTGGAGCATCTTCGCGGGCGTGATGCTGCTGCTCGGCGTGAGCGGCGGCCTGACGTCGATGGCGACGGCGATCGCGATCCCGCAGCAGGCGGACAGAGTTCCCGACAACGCAGCAGCACTCGGGATGGGATCGATCCGCTCCTTCCTCGCGGCGGCCGCATTGCTCGGCGTGCTGTTCGCGCTCCTCGCCGGCAAGCTCCGCGCGGCGCCGGCCGCGTGGGTGATCGTCGCGATCTCGGCGCTCGACCTGTGGAGCATCGAGCGGCTCTATTGGCTCTTCATGCCTCCGGCCGCACAGATCTACGCGAGCGACGCGGCAATCGACTACCTCCAGAAGATCAAGGAGCCGGGTCGCGTGCTCGCGCTGCAGCTCAAGCAGGGAGACGCAGTGCACGATCCGTATCTCACCACGGTCTCCAACGGCCTGATGATCCACGGCATCCGCCAGCTCGTCGGCTACCACGGCAACGAGCTCGGTCGCTACGAGACACTGCTCGGTGGCCCCGAGTACAAGGAGATCGGCAATCCGAAGCTCTGGAATCTTCTCAACGTCCAGTACATCCTGACGGACGTCGATTCGCTGCCGATCCCCGATGCGAAGCGCGTGATCGGGCCTGTGAAGAATGCGGTAGGCGACGACGAGTATCTCTTTCAGCTCCCGGGAGACAATGCATTCGCGTGGGTGGCGCCGGTGATCGTTAAGGCGGGCGACGCACCCGTGCTGACGACGGTGCTCGACCCGCGCTTCGACGCACCGAGGGTGGCGCTCGTGGACAGTGCGGCGCCGGTGACCGGTCCGCAGATCACGGCGATGCCGCCGGCGACGGGAATCGGGGTGCGCACCGCGTCGTACGCGCCGGGACACATCGTGCTGGAGCTCGCGAAGCCGGCGCCCGCGGGGGCGGCGCTGGTCGTCTCGGAGAACTACTATCCCGGCTGGGTGGCGACGGCGGACGGGAAAGATGCGCAGGTGGTGCGGACGGACTACTCGCTGATCGGCGTTCCGCTGCCCACCGGCGCGACGAAGGTCGAGCTCACCTTCACCAGCGCGGCGTATCAGAGGGGGAAGATGCTGACGCTCCTGGCGCTGGGACTGTCGCTCGTCGGGATCGTTGCCGGTGCGGCCGCGGACCGGAGGCGCCGTGGCTGAGCGGGCGCTGGTCATCGTTCCGACGTACAACGAACGCGACAACATTTCGACGCTGGTCGGCCGGATTCTCGAGCAGGACTCGCGGCTCGAGGTGCTCGTGGTCGACGATGGCTCGCCGGACGGCACCGGCGCAATCGTCGATGAGCTCTCGGCGCTCGAGCCGCGGGTGCACGTCATGCATCGCGGGCGAAAGTTGGGGCTGGGGACGGCGTACATTGCCGGATTCAAATGGTCGCTCGAGCGGGACTTCGCCTACGTCTTCGAGATGGACGCGGACTTCTCACACGATCCGGCGCACCTGCCGACCTTCCTGGCCGCGATCGAGGATGCCGACCTCGTGCTGGGCTCGAGGTACAATCGCGGGAAGGTGACCGTGGTGAACTGGCCGATCCGCCGCCTCATGTTGAGCTATGCCGCAAATCTCTATGCGAGGTGGGTAACTGGTTTGCCCCTCGACGATTCCACCGGCGGCTTCAAGTGCTTTCGCAGGTCGGTTCTACAGGCGATCGATCTCGACTCCGTGAAATCGAATGGTTACGGGTTCCAGATCGAGGTGAGCTATCTAGCCTGGAGAAAGGACTTCAGGATCGTCGAAATTCCGATCGTGTTCCACGACCGCACGGAGGGGCAGAGCAAGATGTCCCGGAAGATTGTGTACGAGGCGATCTGGATGGTGTGGCGGCTGCGGTGGAAGACGATCATCGGGAAGATCTGATCATGGGCCGAAAGTTCTGGAAGATGTCCGGGTCGGGAAACGACTTCGTCGTCTTCGACTCGCGCGGCCGCGGGACGGCAAGAGACCCGCTGGAGCGCCCGGAGGCGATTGAGACGCTCTGTGCACTCGGCACTGGCGTGGGTGCCGACGGCGTGGTCTTCGTGGCCGACGCGGGTCTCCCGGGGGCCACGCTGGCCATGCGCTACTACAATAGCGACGGCTCCCGCGGGGCATTCTGCGGCAACGCGACGCTGTGCGTCACGAGGCTGTCGCTCGAGCTCGGACTGTCGCCTGGAAGCGGGCTCGTGCTAGAGGCCGACAGCGGCCTAATCTCAGCTCGCATTGGCGAGTGGGGGCCAGAGATCGACCTGCCGGCGGTGACCGAGGTCACGGCTGCGGTCACGCTGGCCACGGCGCACGGCGAGACGAGAATCGGCTTCGCGATGGTCGGGGTGCCGCACTTGGTCGTGCGATGTGACGATGTCGAGACCGTGCCGGTGGCCGAGCGAGGCAGGGCGTTGAGGCACTCCGGCTACCACCCGGACGGCGTGAACGTGAACTTCGCCTCGGTGCACAACGGCGCGTGGTCGATCCGCACGTTCGAGCGGGGGGTGGAGGCCGAGACGCTGGCGTGTGGCTCGGGAGCGGTGGCGACGGCGATCCTGTTGGCGGCGTGGAAAGAGAGCGGGGATTCGACCTCGCTCAAAACGCGAAGTGGCCGTCCGCTGCGGGTCCGTTTGCGGCGCGAGGGAGCGTCGTGGATGCCGACTTTAGCCGGCGAAGCGTGCATCGTATTTACTGGCGAGCTCGCCGAGTTGAGCGCCTAGGCGTCTTTAGTTGGAATTCGAGCCCGGAGAGTAGCGGAAGGACGCTGCCTGATGCCGGCTAGTCGACACAAACCAGACGACAGTAACGAGATAGGGAGCCGTGGACAGCGAGGGTCAACGCCGTTGTCCACATTTCTCCCCACCCATTAGTTTACATAATGTATCTTATACGTAGTTGCTAGGCCCCAACCTATCGAGCCAGAGTCACGGCAGTCCATACGAAAACGGCGCCCATCCCTGGGCGCCTTTGAACCTCAAACTGTTCTCGCGTTCGACGCTGATCGCGCCCCACTATTCCAGCCCGGTCATCCCCGCGATTCAGTCCGAAGCTCAGCTCTGGCCCGCCGCCTTCGCTTCGAGCTCGCCCAATCGCACCCGCGCCTCTGCCGTTGCCGCGCTCTCGTCATCCTTCGCCAGCGCCGACCAGATCTTCTTCGCGTCGTCGAGCTTGCCGGCCGTCGTCAACGCCCGCGCCGCGCTCGCCATGTAGACGTCGTGGTCGACCTTGTACGGCGCCTTCGCTGCAGCCTTCTCGTACGTCGCTGCCGCGTCTATGAACTTCCCGGACTGCTCCTCGCCCGCGCCCGTCAGGTTGAGCGCCGTCGCCGCCGTATATGCGTCCTTCGCAACGGTCACCGGCTTGAGCTCCGCAATCCCTTGCTGGTATTCGCCCTTTTCATAGTGCACCTGCGCGAGCAGCACGCGCGCCTGCGTTCCCGCATTCGTGTCGCCGTAGCGCTGAATCAGCTTCTTGAGATCACTCTGCGCCAGAGGAAGATTCGACGCCGCCATAGCCGACTGCGCCTCCGTCAGTGCCATCGACGCACTCTCGGCCTGCTTCCGGTTCGACTGGCGGTAGAACCAGAACCCTCCCGCCACCACCAGCAGCCCGAGCGACGCGTACATCAGTTGCTTGGAGTTGATCTCCAGCCAGGTCACCAGCGAATCGACGCGCTCTTCGACGTCGGGTTTACCCTTCTTGGTCATGTCATTCCGTAGAGGTGGTTCGCCGCGCTCCCGCCCGCATGGGAGGGGCGAAAACACTGTCGACAAAGGTTAGGTGAGTATAGCTAAGTGACGTGGTGTCATGCAAGTAAACTGGCTCGTACATCACCGCGTTCACGCCAGGCCGTCTTTGCAGACGTCGCCCCGCAGAGGCGCCGTGTCCGCTCCCCGCCGGGACGAGATTGGTTGACAAAGTCAATCAATCGTGTATGCTGGGAAGCACGCCACCTCCCCGCTATTCGAGCACCCAGATACCCCCATGCCAGACCCCCGACTCGACGCCCGCATCTCAGCCGTCCGAAAGTTCAATCGATTCTACACCCGGAAGATCGGCGTCCTCGAAGGAGGGCTGCCAAAGAGCGATCTGTCGCTGGCCGAGGTGCGCGTGCTCTACGAGCTCGCCCAGGAGGATGGCGCGACCGCCACGAGCATCACCTGCGCCCTCGGCATCGACGCCGGCTACCTCAGCCGCATGCTCCGCTCCTTCGAGCGGCGCGGCCTTATCCAGCGCCGTCGCTCCAGTGTCGACGCGCGCCGCACGCTGCTCTCCCTCACCCGCAAGGGCCGCGGCGCCTTCGCGAAGCTCGACGCGCGGGCCTACGACGAGATCGCCGCGCTGCTCGCCCCCCACCCTGCCGCGAGCCAGCGCGCCCTCGTCGGCGCGATGCATTCCATCGAACGCGTTCTCGGCGAGAGCGTTCCCGCTCCCACTTCGAAGCCGATCGTGCTGCGCGGGCCCGCGCCGGGTGATCTCGGATGGGTGATAGAGCGGCACGGAGAGCTCTACGCCGATGAGTATGGGTGGGGCAACCACTTCGAAGCACTGATCGTGCAGATCGTCGCGCACTTCGCTCACGAGCACGACCCCGCTCGCGAGCGTTTCTGGATCGCCGTTGTCGACGGAGAGCGCATTGGCTCTGTGTTGCTCGTCCGCGAGAGCGAGTCCGTCGCGCGGCTGCGCCTCCTCCTGGTTGAGCCTAGCGCGCGCGGGCTCGGCGTGGGAGGCACGCTCGTGCGCACATGCCTCGATTTCGCGCGTGCGGCGGGATACGCGAGGGTCACGCTGTGGACGAACGCCGTGCTCCACGCCGCCCGCGCCATATACATCGCCAATGGATTCCGTCTCGTGCGCGAGGAGATGCATACGCACTTCGGCAGCGAGCAGCTCGGCCAGAACTGGGAGCTGGAGCTCTAGATGACCGGCTGCAACGAAAGTGCCCCCGTCTGCCCGAAAATACCGCGACACGATATATTATCGAATCATGAATTCCGGCATTGACGCCATCCTGAACAAGGCCCGCAAGGTGCGCGATGATCTCGCGCTCCCCGAAGCCGCGAAGTCTGAATCGCGGCGCGATCGGCGCACCGCGGAGCTAGCCGATCCGGGGATCGCGACGTCGGTCGCCGCGGCGCTCGACTGGCTTGGCGCCGCTCAGGACAACTCCCTCTCGAACGACGGCGGCATCGCGCGCGACTACAGCCTCGTGTCGGGATGGCGTGCGTCGTATCCGGAGACGAGCGGCTACATCGTGCCGACCCTTCTGCGCGGGCAGCCAGGCGCGCAGGCCGAGGTCCATCGCGAGCGCGCGCGCGTGGTCCTCAACTGGCTGGTCTCGATTCAGCTGGAGGGCGGCGGCTTCCAGGGCGGCGTGATCGGTCAGACCCCGGTTGTCCCGGTGACCTTCAACACCGGGCAGATCCTCATCGGGCTCGCGAGTGGCGTGGCCGAGCTGGGCGACGACTATCGCGCCGCGATGAGAGGCGCCGCCGACTGGCTCGTGAGCACGCAGGACGAAGATGGCGCGTGGCGCAAAAATCCGACGCCCTTCGCGCAAGCCGGCGAGAAAGCGTACGAGACGCACGTCGCATGGGGGCTGCTCGAGGCGGCGCGCATGGATCCCTCGCGTGGTTACGGCGAGTCCGCGCTGCGCAACATCGCGTGGGCGCTCACGAAGCAGTGCGAGAACGGCTGGTTCTCCGACTGCTGCCTGAACGACGCGGCACATCCGCTCACGCACACGATCGGGTACGCGCTGCGCGGCGTGATCGAGGGCTTCCGCTTCTCGAATGATCCTGCCCTGCTGGACGCCGCACTTCGCACGGCGAATGGCGCGCTGTCGGCACTGCGGCCGAGTGGCTTCCTGCCGGGGCGGTTGAACGAGGATTGGACAGGCGCGGTGAAGTGGGCGTGCATGACGGGTTCCGTGCAGATCGCGCACTGCTGGCTGATGCTCTACCAGATCACGAGTGACGAGAAATTTCTCGAGGCGGGCCGACGCACGAATGCGTACGTGCGCGCGCGTGTGCGCGTCGACGGTGCACCGGAGCTGCGCGGCGGCGTGAAAGGTTCGTTTCCGGTGGACGGCGAGTACGGCAAGTTCGAGTACCTGAGCTGGGCCGCGAAGTTCTTCGTCGACGCGAACCTCCTCGAGCAGGAGATCAGCTCCCGGGTCGGCAGCGCTGGTGCCTGACGTCGCATCGTCCCCCGCTCATTCGCATCGCGAAGAAGCGGGGGACGTCCCTACCGTAATCATCGTAGGCGCGGAGCCGCGCAAGCTCGTGACGATCGCCCGTTCGCTGCATCGCGCGGGTGTGCGCTGCATCGTCGCGACGCCGCGCGCACAGCCGCCGCGCATCTCGTCGCGCGCCATCGCTGGCACCGTGCAGCTGCGCGGCGACATGGCCGAATCCGCCGCCATGCTCGCTCGCCTCGCGCGCTCCGAAGGCGCGTCGTGGGTCGTTCCCACGAGCGACACCTCGCTGCAGATCGTGTGCGCCGCGTACGAAGAACTCTCACGTTTCTGCGCGATCGGTGCGCCGCCACCGTCCATCGTGCAGCGGGTGCTCGACAAGTCGATTACGCTGACGATGGCCGCGCAGGCTGGCGTGCCCGTGCCGATATCGATGACGATCGAACGCGCGAGCGATCTCGAAGCAGCGCTCGAGCACATGCGCTTTCCAATCGTCGCGAAACCGGGCGACAAGAGCAGGAAAACGTCGCACCAGTTCAAGACGCGCACCTTCGAGTCGGCAGAGGAGCTTCGCACCACCTTCGCGACGCAGAGTCGCTTTGGCGAGGGGCTGCTCTTCCAGTCGTATCACGGCGGACAGGGCGTCGGCATCGAGCTGCTCATCGCGAAGGGTAAGCTCGTGACGAGCTTTCAGCATCGACGGCTCTCGGAGAATCCGCCGTCGGGCGGCGTTGCCGTCGTCGCCATCGCGGAGGCCGTGGACGCGATGCTGCTCGACTATTCGATGCGGCTGCTGCGCGCGCTCGAATGGGAGGGCGTGGCGATGGTGGAGTTCCGGCACGATCGCGAGACGGGCGAGACCGCGCTGATGGAAGTGAATGGGCGCTTCTGGGGATCGCTGCCGCTCAACACGATTGCGGGCGTCGACTTCCCTCTTTACGCGTGGCAGCTCTCGCAGGGGGAGATCCCTTGCCCGCCCGCGTCGTATCCGCTCGGCCTGCGCGTGCGATGGACGGCGGGGTCGCTCGAGCGTGCCGGACAGGCGTTCGCCGAGCGCGCGGAGGATCGCATCGCGTTCGGTGCGGCGTTCCGCCAGCTGTTCACGGACTTCGCACCGGGGGTGAAATCGGCGATGTGGTCGTGGAGCGATCCGCTCCCCGCGATCCAGGAAGTCGCGCACGTGCTCACGCGGTGGTCGAAGGACGCGGTCAAGTTCGGGCTGCGCGCGATCATCCCGCGCTCGCTGCTCTCGATCCCGAAGGACTCGCGCACTCTCGCGACGGATCGTCGAGCGGCGTACGTGAAGCGACGGCTGCTCGGCACCGTGGGCGCGACGCGCGCGGTGTCACTGCCGGAGCCCGCCGCCTCGGTGATCTTCGTCTGTCACGGGAACATCATGCGGAGTGCGGCAGCGGCGGCCTTTCTGCGCGACGATCTGCGCGCGGCGGGGATCACTGGCGTGACGATCGGCTCCGCGGGGACGAACGCGCACGATGGCCGTCCCGCGGATGCGCGCGCGCAGGACGCTGCGCGGCAGCTCGGCGTCTCGCTGCGCGAGCACGCTGCGACGCGACTCACCGCGCAGTTGGTGAAGGACTACGACGTTATCTTCGCGATGGACGATCTCAACTACGTGAACATCCTCGCGAGCTTTCCCGAGTCGCGGCCAAAGCTCCGGCTCTTCGGCGGGATGACGGAGACGGGGCGGTATCGCGAGCACGAGATCGCGGATCCGTACATGACGTCGGCCGGTGAGGTCAGCGTGACGATCGCGATGATCAGGCGCTACGTCGCGGAGCTGGCGAAGGCGCTCGCGAGTGGTGGTGGACGCGAGGGTGGCATGCAATGAACTGGATGGGATGGACGGCCTTAGGTCTTGGCCTGTCGGTGATCGCGGGTGCGGGACTCGCCGCTTTCGGCAGCGCACGCTGGGCTAGCGCGACGAAGGAGCAGATGGCACTGCTCGAGGCTGCCAAGCTGCCGGCGAGTACGAGCCGCTACGACGCGCGCGAAATCGACAGTCTACCCGCGCCGGTCCAGCGCTACTTCCGCGCGGTGTTGAAAGACGGGCAGCCGCTCATCGCCGCCGCAACCTTCGAGCTCGCCGGCAAGATCAACATGTCGGCCAGCGGCGGTGAGCAGTGGAAACATTTCACCTCGACGCAGCGGGCCGTCATACACCGCCCGGGCTTCCTGTGGAACGGGAGCGTTGCCATGCTGCCTGGCATTACCGCGCATGTACACGATAGCTACATCGCCGGTGTGGGCACGCTGCACGCGGCCATTCTCGGGCTGTTCACCGTCGCTGACGTGCAAGGCGGCGGCGAGATTGCGCGCGGTGAACTGATGCGCTACTTCGCCGAGATGGCGTGGTATCCGACTGCGCTCCTGCCAAGTCAGGGGGTGCGCTGGGCGGCAGTGGACGATCATTCGGCGAACGCCACATTGGTAGATGGCCCGATCAGTTTGACGTTGCTGTTCAGCTTCGATGACGCCGGGTTGATCACCTCAGTGCATGCCGACGCGCGTGGCTCCGGGGTGGGCAAGGACATGGTCATGCTCCCGTGGGACTGCAGCGTGTCGAACTACCAGCTACGCAACGGCATGATGGTGCCGACTCGTGGCGGGGCCGGCAAAGGAGGCCAGCCGTATTTCGTGGGAGATCTCACGTCGTTGGACTACGAGTTCGCGCCGTAAACGGTCGAACTCAGTGGGACCGTCGATTCGAAAAAGTGGACGCTGAAAGGTGCGTTTCACTTATGCGAAGCCATGACATTTGCACGGGCGGGCCCTAACCGATCAGCGTGAGCAACTCCTTCGCTGCCGCAGCCGACGACGCGGGATTCTGCCCGGTCACGAGCATTCCATCGCGCACCACGTAACTGCCCCAGTCGGCGCCCTTCTCGTACTTTCCGCCGTGCTGCCTCAGCATGTCCTCAACGAGGAACGGCACGACGTCGGTGAGCCCCACGCCCTGCTCCTCGCTGTTGGTGAAGCCCGTCACGCGCTTGCCCGACACCAACGTCTTTCCGTCGGGGCCGTTCGTGTGACGGAACACCGCCGGCGCATGGCACACCGCGCCGATGGGGTGCCCCTTCTTCGCAAACGCCTCGATCAAGCGGCGGCTGTCCGCGTCCTCGGCGAGATCCCAAAGTGGTCCGTGGCCGCCGGGATAAAAGATCGCGTCGAAGTCACCCGCCTTCACGTCCGAGAGCTTCACGGTTGATGCAAGTGCGCGCTGCGCGGGGACATCGCCCTTGAAACGGCGCGTGTCGTCGGTTTGCGCGTCGGCGTCGTCGCTCTTTGGGTCGAGGGGAGGCTGTCCCCCTTTCGGCGACGCGAGGGTGACGTCCGCGCCCGCATCCGTGAACACGTAGTACGGTGCGGCGAACTCCTCGAGCCAGAAGCCGGTCTTCTTTCCCGTGTCGCCGAGCTGGTCGTGCGACGTGAGCACCATCAGGATCTTTTTTCTCATTGTTCGTCAGCCTCTCCCACGCGAATCACGCGCTTACCGAAGTTATCGCCTCTCAGCATTCCGATGAATGCGTCCGGCGCGTTTTCGAGTCCGTCGATGACGTCCTCGCGATAGACGATCTTTCCTTTCGCGATCCAGCGTTGCATGGCCGCGGCAAACTCCGGGTACCTTGGCGCGAAGTCGTCGAAGACGATGAAGCCCTGCACGGTGATGCGCTTGTGAAGGAACTGGCCCATGAGCCACCCGGTCCGGTCCGGCCCGGCGGGCAGGCGCGTGGAGTTGTACTGCGATACGAGGCCGCACAGCGGAATGCGCGCCCGCGTGTTGAGCAGCGGAAGTACGGCGTCGAACACCGCGCCACCCACATTCTCGAAGTAGACGTCGATGCCATCGGGTGCGGCCGCGGCGAGCCTGTCGCGCAGGTGGAGCGCTCGATGATCCAGGCACGCATCGAAGCCGAGGGTCTCCACCGCGAACGCGCATTTTTCCGCGCCTCCCGCGATGCCAACGACTCGACAGCCGAGGAGCTTGCCGATCTGTCCGACGGTTGCACCGACGGGACCAGTCGCCGCAGCCACCACAATTGTCTCGCTCGCCCTCGGTTGTCCGATAAGGGTGAGGCCGGCCCACGCCGTGAAACCGGGCATGCCGAGGATGCCGAGGGCCCACGAGGGATGCGCGGGCGAAGGGCCGAGGTTCGTCACGCCGCGTCCGTCGGAGACCGCGTATTCCTGCCAGCCATTGTACGACAGCACCCAGTCGCCTTCCGCGAAAGCAGGAACGTGCGATTCGACGACGCGTGACACTGTGGCCCCCACCATCACGTCACCAACGGCAACGGGGGCGGCGTACGACGGGGCGTCGCTCATGCGCCCGCGCATGTAGGGGTCAAGCGAGAGGAATACCGTGCGCAGCAAAAGCTGTCCATCGCCTGCGGCGATGATCGGTGCCTCGGTGAGGCGCAGTGTCTTGCTCGTGGGCTCTCCGAACGGTCGTTCGGCGAGTCGCCATTGGCGGTTGATGTGGGAGCGCGGAGTCATGGGCTGTCCACTGCACGCATCGCGCCGCGGGAGGACCGCGTTCACGATTGACGAGCCGACCCCTCGTCTTCGACCGCGACTACGACGAGCGCCGTGAAGATGATCGATTCGCGCGACAACGAGCTCATGGTGTTGCAAGGCGTGAGCGACGCGCAAGCGTTATTGGGTCGGGAACTGGAGCGCGACGTCGCGGGGTTCGCGAACGCGCTCGGTGACGAGCGCAACTACATATTCGCCAGAGCCGAATCGCGCGTCGTCGCTGACGTTGTCCGTGAGCTCTACACGCACGAGAAACCTCACCGTGTACACGGAGTAACGCACATCAGGCCCACTCATCCGCTCACTGGCGACCATGTCGAATCGCGTAACTCTATATGCCCCCGGGGTGACTCGAACACCCGGCCAACGGTTTAGGAAACCGCTGCTCTATCCACCTGAGCTACGGGGGCGAAAATATCGAAGCTCACGCAAAGTAATGAGTTGGCCGTGTGCGGACAGCCGTCGATAGGTAGACCGGCAACTCTGCCCTTCACCCCGTCGACAGGCTCGCGGTTCGCACGAGCATACGCATGATGCTCTCGGCCACGCTAACGTCTGGCCGATCCGCTGCGGCGACGAAGGCGACCGTCAGCTTCATCCGCTTGTTTACTGGCCCGTTTATCCTGCTCGCTTATCGCGCATTGGACTCTCGACTACTCCCGGATTGTGCCCAACCGCGCAAAAGCGCTCGATCGTCGGCTGAGAGTTGCGCGTCGGGGTGTAGAGGAAGATAGATCCACGGTGGCATCTCGCCCTCTGCGACTTCATCCCCGCTCTTCTTCAACTTCTTGAGCTGTTGCTCCGTGGTGTAGCGATTCCAGGTCGAGAGGTTCAGTTCTTCGCGACCGTCATGCACATCGTGCGCGATCAGCCACGAGACCGGAGCGATCCGACTATACCAGGGCCAGACGGTCTCGTTGGAGTGACAGCCGTAGCATGCTCGCCGCAGGACAGAACGCACCTGCGCAGTGGCTGGAACCTCTGTTTCAACAGGCGGGTTCGTTCGATCCACCGGTACAAGCTGCATCGCTCCAAGCGCGATAATCAGCACGACCACTACCCATTTCACAACGCGTCTGATGTGTGTCATCGGTGTCCTCCCTTCTTAGCTGCAGTGTCGCCCGCCCAACGTCCTGCCGTTCACAGTGGATCGCGGCGCCGACGCGGCCTCGGACTTACGTGAGTCCTCGTGTAGCGCGCCGACGCCATACCGGACTTTCCCTTGGCGCGCGCGACTCCTTACGCGCGCGCATTCGTGTTGCACGCAGGCGAGCTCGAACAGGCGGACGGCGCGTTACCAGCCTCGCTGTCGGCAAGCAGATAGTCGATCACGTCGGCCGCGGTGTAGCCATCGCGGCCCCGCAGTAGCGCGGAGACGGACGAGATATCATCGCCACTCGTGATCAACGGGAGCTCGTCGCCCTCTTCCCTGCGCTGCGGGTATCCGACGTTCGCCGTCAGTCCGTTACACAAACACCGGCGTCCGACGGTGTCTGCGATGTCCCCTCCCTTCGCGACGTACGCGTCTACCGGCTCCGCCGGACAGCGGTAACCGATCTTGCCGGTCTCGCTCCGATAGGCGGTGCGGAGGTACCCAAGATCGCACACGCGTGCGCGCTCATCATCCTGCAGCGCCAGGCCGTCGACTTCGACGACCTTGAATGGGTAGCCGGTGGGCGAGGCGCGTGGATCGGTGCGGATGCGTACTTTCTCCGCGGCAACGGCGGCCAGCACACCGCGCTTGAGCTCCGGCGCCAACCCCGACTCATCGCAATACGCGAACAGCGTTCCCACCTGCACCCCCGCCGCACCGGCGGCGTGCGCGATTCGCAGCCCTTCTGCGGATCCAGTGCCGCCCGCGAGCCAGAATGGAAGCCCGAGCTCGCGCATCTTCGCGAGATCGACAACGTCGCGCTCGCCATAGATCGGCTCACCATCGTCGTTGAAGCGCGGCTCCCCTCGGGGCGGCGCATTGTGACCGCCAGCGGTTGGACCTTCCACCACGAAGCCGTCCACGCGTCCGTTGGCTTTCTTCGCCAGTGTCGCGGCGAGCGAGCTCGCCGAAACGATGGGAAGGAAGCGCGGACGCGTCAGCTCTGCGCTCGGCGTCCAGTGCTCGCGTGGGTCGAAGGTGAGAAACTCGGGCGCGGACTCGGCCGGACCATCGAAGTCGAGCTTGATGCGAGCCGGCTGGTGCTGCGCGAACGCGTCCAGCGCACCGGGGATCTCGCGCGGGATGCCGGCGCCCATGAGCACGTAGTCCACGCCCGCGAGCATCGCCCCATACAGCGATGCGAGATTCGGCATCTGCAACTTGGTCAGCAGGTTGATGCCGACCACTCCCTCGTGTCCCTCCTTGGCGAGCCAGACCTCGACGAAGTTCGCCAGCATGGTCACTTGCTGACGCGCTGTGCTCACCACCTGCTTGTACATCGGCAACATCTTGTACGGCGCATCCGTCGCGCGGCCGTTCGGCAGGAAGTAACGATGCAGCACCGACGCGCTCAGCGCGGGAATCGGAAAGTGCTCCATCGCGCGACGCATGTGGCCGCCGGCATCACCGTCCTGGAGCCGGCGGACAAGCATCGTGTCGATTGCCGTTCCAGAGACGACGCCGAGCTGTCCGAGTCG
>JBBRYY010000019.1:0-42000 GCA_038237245.1 Gemmatimonadales bacterium
GAGACCTCGACCTGGTAGAGCTGTTCCAAGTGCCCCTGGATCTCCCGCACCGACACGCCGCGTGCGTAGAGCGAGAGCACATTCTCGTCGAACTGCGGCAGTCGGCGCACCCCCTTCGGCACCAGCTGGGGAGTGAACGTCCCGTCGCGGTCGCGCGGAATAGCGAGCGGCAGGGCGCCGCTCTCGGTCAGCACCGTCTTGGCACTGGTCCCGTTGCGATGATTCCCCTGCTCGGCGGGCTTCTCCGTGCCCGGCGCGTAGCCCAGGTGTTCCGTCAGCTCCCCGGCGAGCATGCGTTCGGCCAGCCGTTTCTGCAGCTGTCGCACGAGCGCGCTGAACTCTGCCGGTCCCTTCGCATCGCCGATCAGGGCATCGAGCGCGGCGTCGGCGACTGCACGCTCCGCACTCCCAGTCCCCTTGCGTGTGTTAGCCATGACTCCCTCCGTGAGAGAAAATATGGCTTCACACACAAACTTCTAAACAGGTCCTCGACGTTCGCTATAAAAACATACACGTGGCCACCCAACGGCTCGACATGGTGATCGATGACAAACTCATCGTCGAGATCAAGTCGACGGAGAGGCTCTCGCCCGCCGATCGCCTTCAACTGATCAACTACTTACGTGCGACAAAGTTCGAAGTCGGTTTGCTGCTGCACTTCGGCCCTGCACCGCGCTTCCAACGCTTCATAGATCACCCTAAAAAAGGCTTCCCAACCAGCATCCGCAGTCAGTCACGCGCATGATTCGATCCGTGCCTTTTTCGGCTTTTTCCGTGTTCGCAGTCAGCAGCTACTATTCCCTACTCACGGATAGCGAAACCGATAGCTCGCGGTCACCTGGAAGCGCGCAAAATTCTTCGCCGGCGTCGGCACGTTGTTGACGTCCGTAATGCGCGCCAGCTCGAGCTTCGCCGTGATCGGGATGATCCCATCGAGCCACTCGGCCGAGAGGTCGCCGATGTACGCGTTCTGCACGTTCGGGCGATCGTCGGTGACGTCCGGATACGGATCATTGGCGTGGCCGACGCGGTTCAGTGTCGGGCGGTCGGTGATGCGGTAGGCGCCGTGCCGCCACTTCGCGATGCCGCCGACGAAGCGCAGCCTTCCCGAAGCCCACACCTCGCCGTAACCGCGAATCATGTCGGCGTCGGGCCCAAGCTCGGAGCCGAGCGGCTGATCGAAGTTCTGGTAGACCTTGGAGTAGTCGACCTGGCCGATGTACGTAAAGCTGTCGATGCGGCGATACTGCACACCCACGGAAGTCGGGAGCACGATCGGGAGTGCATACGCCGCCTCGAGATTCCAGCCGAGCTGATTCGGATAGTTCGCGCGGTCCTTCGAGTCGATCTGAATGTCGTCGATGAGGAGCTCGCCCGAGAGCGTCGCCTTGCCAACGGTGGCGCGCGCGGCGAGGAAGCCGGTGAGGTTCGCGTCCCCTGCTCCGTTCTGACTCGTGTCGTGCTGCGTGACCTGGTAGATCATCAACGGATTCAGATACGCGAGATCGACGGTGAAGCCCTGGCGCTGCACGACCGCCGTCTCGCCGATCGTCAGCTCGATCTTCCTCGTCGGGTGATACGTGAGCCCGTGTCCGAAAGCGAAGCGATGCCAGCGCTGCTGCGATACGCCCACAGGCAGTACATCGGTCGTCGAGTCGAGCAGCACATCATTGATCGTCGCCGCGAACGCGCGCAACTCGAACTTGTTGAAGCGCAGCGAGAGCAGCAGCCGATCGTAGGCAGGGCCGTTGGCCGAGAGCGCGATCGACTTGGTTCCGTCGCCGAGCCACGCCTCGCGCGCGCGCCCGAGCGAGATGACCAGCTTGCTCACCTGCGCCGAGATGTACGCATCCTGAAAGCCGAGCACGCCGTGCGTACTGCGAAAGGGCGACTCGCGGATCGTCGGATCGTTGCGCACATCCGTCTCGCCGAACGCCTCGGTGACGAGCAGCAGGTGCGGACCACCGTCGAGCGTGAGACGAACGCGTCCGACGCCGACGACGGCGGGCTCGCCTGCAGCAGTGGGGCGAACGTCCTGCCAGAGCGGGCGGAAGGTACCGTTCTTCAAGCCCGTAGCTTGCAGCGTTCCGGCGGCGCCAAAGGAAAGGCGACTGCGCGATGTGTCGCGAGGGGCCGTGTCCTCCGGAAAGCGGAGGCGCAGTGAGGAGAGCAACATCCCCGTACACGACGAATCGCTCTCGGCTGCCTTGATCGCGTTGCGAATGTCGCCGACGAAGAAGGGGCGGAACTGCGACACGCGCGCCTCGGCGCATCCCTGGCGCATCAGGCCATCGAGCTGCGTATAGGCGGGATCGGTGAGCGGAAGGCCGACCAGCGCGTGCTGCGCGAACGCGTTGACTGGCGCGGCGAGTGTGATCGCCATCGCGACTACAGGCGCGATCACACGCGCCAGAGTATTTTGCATCAGCGTCCGAAAAATGAGCGGACCGCTGCGATGGTCTCGTCCTGCTGCGCCTGCGTGAGCTCTGGATAGACGGGAAGCGAGAGGACCTCCTTGGATGCGCGCTCTGATTCGGGAAAGGCACCCTGCTTGTAGCCGAGATACGCGAAGCACTGCTGCAGATGCAACGGAATCGGATAATAGATTGCGGTTCCGATCTCCTTTGCCTTCAGATGCGCCTGGAGCTCGTCGCGCTGCTCCGTGCGAATCGTGTACTGATTATAGATGGACTCGTTCGCAGAGTCGATGGCCGGCGTCCGGATGTCGGAAAGGTCGGCGAACGCGGCGTCGTAGTATCCGGCATGTGCGCGGCGTGCCGCGCTCCATTCGGCAAGGAATGAGAGCTTCGCCGAGAGCACCGCGGCCTGCAGCGAGTCGAGGCGGCTGTTGTAGCCGACGACCTCGTGCACGTAGGTCTTGATCGCCCCATGCGTGCGAAGGCGCCGCAGCCGCATCGCGAGCTCCGCACTCTGCGTGACGAGCATGCCGCCGTCGCCATAGCCGCCGAGATTCTTCGAGGGAAAAAAGCTGTAGGTGCCGATGGCGGCCATCTCCCCCGCCATCCGCCATTCGCCGTCGAAGCTGCGACGCGCGCCGATCGACTGCGCAGCATCCTCGATGATCGGGAGCTTGGTTGCAGATGCGTAGCGCTCGACCGGCGACATCTGGCCGAAGAGATCCACGGGAATCACCGCCTTCGTGCGGCTCGTAACGGCGGAGGCGGCAGCCTCGGGATTCAGGCTGAAGGTATCCGCGTCGATATCCGCGAAGACGGGCTTCGCGCCGGAGTTGTGAATCGCGCCGGCGGTGGCGAAGAAGGTGAAGGGCGTGGTCACCACCTCGTGCCCCGGTCCGACATCGAGCGCGCGCAGCGACAGGAGCAGCGCATCGGAGCCGTTCGCGCAGCCGATCGCAAAGCTCGTGTGCGAGAGGTCGGCGATCTCGCGCTCGAAGTCCTCGACGGGTTTGCCGAGGATGAAGCTCTGGTCGTCCACGACCTGCATCATCGCGGCGACGACCTTCTCGCGAATGCGCGCGTGCTGGGCTTTCAGGTCGAGCAGCGGAACGGGCATCAGATTCCGATGGGTGGCGAGACGTCGCGACGCTCACGGGCCGTGGCGGCGCGGGCCAGCTCATGCCACTCTTGGAGCGAGCGGACCTGAGGCGGCCGGAAGCGAAGCGAGAGAATCGCATCGCATGCGGCGTTCGCCGCTGACATCGTGGTCGTGTACGGAATGCGGTGGGCGACGGCCGCCTGCCGCATGGTGTAGTCATCCGTCTGCGAATGCTTGCCGAGCGGCGTGTTGATGAGCAGCTGCACCTGGCCGTTGACGATCAGATCGACGCCGTTCGGCCGCCCCTCGTGCACCTTGAACACCGTCTCCGCTGCGATGCCGCGATGGCGGAGAAATTTCGCGGTGCCCGGCGTCGCAAGGACGCGAAAGCCCATGTCCGCAAACCGCCGCACGATCGGCGCAACGTGCGCCTTGTCCGAATCGTTCACGGTCACGAGCACCGCACCGCTCAGCGGGAGTCCGTTATCCGCCGCGAGCTGCGCCTTGGCGAAGGCGCTGCCGAAGCTCTCGGAGATCCCCATCACCTCGCCCGTCGAACGCATCTCCGGACCCAGCACGGGATCGGCGCCCTTGAACTTGTTGAAGGGGAAGACTGCCTCCTTCACCGACACGTACGGCGGAATGATCTCCTGCGTGAACCCGGTGTCGGCGAGACTCTCGCCCATCATCAGCCGTGCCGCGAGCGACGCGAGCGGCACGCCAATGGCCTTCGAGATGAACGGGATCGTGCGGCTCGCGCGCGGATTGACCTCGAGCACATAGACGACTCGATCGCGAATGGCGAACTGCACGTTGATCAGCCCGATCACGCCGAGCGCCTTCGCGAGCGCGAGCGTGTGCGTACGCATTGTCGCGAGATCCTCCTCGCGAATGATATAGGGCGGGAGCACGCACGCGGAGTCGCCGGAGTGGATCCCTGCATCCTCGATGTGCTGCATGACGCCGCCGATCACATAGTGCTCGCCGTCGCCGATCGCGTCGACATCGACCTCGTAGGCATCTTCCAGGAAGCGGTCGATGAGCACGGGGCGATTTTCGGAGACGCGCGCTGCGGTCTCGAAGTAGCCGCGCAGCGATCCCTGGTCATACACGATCTGCATCGCGCGCCCGCCGAGCACGTACGACGGCCGCACGAGCACCGGATAGCCGACCTCCAAGGCGACGGCCTCTGCCTCCGCCAGCGTCGTCGCGGTGCCGTTCGGCGGCTGACGAATCCCGAGCTCGCGCGCGACCTTGTCGAAGCGACGGCGATCCTCCGCGATGTCGATCGCGTCGGGCGAGGTGCCGAGGATCGTCACCCCCGCGGCCTCGAGCGCGCGCGTGAGCTTGATCGGCGTCTGGCCGCCGAGCTGCACGATGACGCCGAGTGGCTGCTCGCGCTGCACGATCTCGAGCACGTCTTCGAGTGTGAGCGGCTCGAAGTACAGCTTGTCCGAAATATCGAAGTCGGTCGATACCGTCTCGGGATTCGAGTTGACCATGATGGTCTCGTAGCCCGCTTCCCGCAGCGCAAGCACCGCGCGGACGCAGCAGTAGTCGAACTCGACCCCCTGCCCGATGCGATTCGGCCCGCTGCCGAGGATCACGACCGATGGCTTTCCGGAGCGCGGCGCCTCGCTCTCTTCGTCGTACGAGCCGTAGAGGTACGGCGTCGCCGACGGAAACTCTCCCGCGCAGGTATCGACCATCTTGTAGACGGGGCGCACGCCGAGTGCCCAGCGACGCTCACGCGCCTCCTGCTCGGACTCGCCGCGCAGCGCGCCGAGCTGTGCATCGGAGAATCCCATGCGCTTCATGCTGCGCATCTCGAGCTCGGTTATCTCGCCGAGCTTCACGTAGCGGCGCTCGGCCTCGAGGAGATCGTTCAGCTGATCGAGAAACCAGCGATCGATGCGCGTGAGCTCGTACAGCTCGTCGATCGACAGCCCGCGCTCCAGCGCGTGCTTGACCTGGAAGATTCGTTCCGGCGTCGGCTGACGCAGTTGGCCACGCAGCGTCTCGAGGGTGTCGTCCTCGAGGCGGTCGTCGATGAGCCGCGCTCCGACGTGCCATCCGGAGCGGCCGATCTCGAGCGCGCGCAGCCCCTTCTGGAAGGCTTCCTTGAAGGTGCGTCCGATCGCCATCGACTCGCCAACGGACTTCATCTGTGTGGTCAGGCGCGGGTCGGCCGCGGCAAATTTCTCGAAGGCGAAACGCGGACACTTCACCACGACGTAGTCGAGCACCGGCTCGAACGACGCGGGGGTCGTCTTCGTGATGTCGTTGGTGATCTCGTCGAGGCTGTAGCCGACGGCGAGCTTGGTGCCAATGCGCGCGATCGGAAAGCCGGTTGCCTTGGACGCGAGGGCCGACGACCGCGAGACGCGGGGGTTCATCTCGATGACGAGGAGCTCCCCGTCGTCCGGATTCACGGCGAACTGAATGTTGCACCCACCCGCCTCGACGCCGATCTCGCGGATGATCGCCACGGCTGCGTCGCGCATCGTCTGATACTCGCGATCGGTGAGCGTGAGCGCCGGCGCCACGGTGAGGGAGTCGCCGGTATGCACGCCCATCGGATCGATGTTCTCGATCGAGCACACGATCACGACGTTGTCGGCGTGATCGCGCATGACCTCGAGCTCGTACTCTTTCCAGCCGAGGAGGCTGCGCTCGATGAGCACCTGGTTCGTGGGGGAGAGGTCGAGCCCGTGGCGCACGATCTCCTCGTACTCCTCGCGATTGTAGGCGACGCCGCCACCCGTGCCACCAAGGGTGAACGACGGACGGATGATCGCGGGGAAGCTGACGAGCGGAAGGAGCGCGATCGCATCGTCCCACGTGCGCGCGATGCCGCCCGTCGCGACGCGCTGTCCGATGCGGCGCATCGCGTCCGCGAAGAGCTCGCGATCCTCGGCGAGGCGGATCGCGCGCGCGTCGGCGCCGATGAGCTCGACGCCGTACTTCTCGAGCACGCCGCTGTCAGCGAGCGCCAGCGCGACGTTGAGCGCGGTCTGCCCGCCCATCGTGGGCAGCAGCGCATCGGGGCGCTCGCGCTCGATCACCTGCTCGACGACGCTCGCGGTGACCGGTTCTATGTAGGTGCGATCCGCGAATTCCGGATCCGTCATGATCGTCGCCGGATTCGAGTTCACCAGCACGACCGTGTAGCCCTCCTCGCGTAGCGCCTTCGCCGCCTGCGTTCCGGAATAGTCGAACTCGGCGCCTTGCCCGATGACGATGGGACCAGAGCCGATGAGGAGAATCTTTTGCAGATCAGTGCGACGCGGCACGTATGAGCTCTTCGAGTGTGGTGTCGAGCGAATGACGCGGAGCCCAGCCCGTCGCCGCGCGCAATTTCGCGGCACTGCCGACGAGCGCGGGGACATCCGCTGGGCGCACGAGCGCCGGGTCGCTTTGCAATTTCGCCTCTACTCCGGCGAGGGCAAGGATGCGGAGCGCCAGCGTTTTCATGTCGGTGCCGACGCCGCTCGCGATGTTGTACGCCTCGCCGGGTGTTCCGCGCTCCGCGAGCGCGATGTACGCGCGCACCACGTCTTCCACGTGCGAGAAATCGCGGACCGTGTCGGTATTCCCCATTACGAGCGGCTTCGATGTCCCGCGCAATGCGACCGCGCGGCGTGCCAGCGCGGGGATTACGAAGTTCGGCGACTGGCCCGGGCCGGTGTGATTGAAGGGGCGCACGGCGATCACGCGAACGCCGCCGGTGCGATGCGCCTCGAGCGCGAGCACCTCCTGGGCGGCCTTCGAGGCGGCGTATACTCCCATCGGATTCTGTGCGGCAGCTTCGTCGAGTGGCATCTCGGACGCCTCGTGACGTCCGTACTGCTCGCCGCTGCCGACGATCACCACGACGGGGTCGAGCGTCCCTGCGGCGCGCCGCGTGCGGAGATCGCCGAGGAGGCGGGCGGCGACGACGACGTTGACGTCGAGCGTGCCCGCGGGATCGGCGTTCGCGGACGGAACGTGCGCAATCCCCGCGAGATGGAAGATCGCGTCGGGGCTGGTGGCGTCGAGCAACTCGTGCACGGACGTTGGCGCGCGAAGGTCGCCCTGCCGCCACTGCACCGACTTCGTCGCCTCCCCATCGAGCGCGCCCGCGGGCATCGAGCCGTCGAGGCGCGCGCCCCACACATCGTAACCGGAATGCAGGAGCTCACGACAGAGCCATTGGCCGGCGAATCCGGCGGCGCCGGTCACCAGCGCGCGCACGTCAGCCCCGCGCCCGGTGTCGCGCCAGATCGGCTTCCACCATCATCTCGATCAGCTGCTGGAAGGACACCTTCGGCTCCCACCCCATCATCCGCTTCGCCTTCGACGGATCGGCGACGAGGAGGTCGACCTCGGCCGGGCGCATGAACTTCGGATCCTGCACGACGTAGTCGCGGTAATCGAGGCCGACCGCGTTGAACGCCGTCTCGCAGAGATTCTGCACCGTCCACGTGTGACCGGTGCCGATCACGAAGTCCTCGGGCTCGTCGAGCTGCAGCATGCGCCACATCGCGTCGACGTAGTCGCCGGCGAAGCCCCAGTCGCGTCGCGCATCGAGGGTGCCCAGCCGCACTTCCTTCGCGAGTCCGAGCTTGATGCGCGCGACCGCGTCCGTAACCTTGCGCGACACGAATTCGAGGCCGCGGCGCGGGCTCTCGTGATTGAAGAGAATCCCGGACACTGCGTAGAGATCGTAGCTCTCGCGATAGTTGACGGTGATCCAGTGGCCATAGACCTTGGCGACGCCGTACGGACTGCGCGGATAGAAGGGCGTCGTTTCCGTCTGCGGCGTCTCGACGACGCGGCCGAACATCTCGCTGGAGCTGGCCTGGTAAAAGCGCGCCTTCGGTGCGGCCTTGCGAAACGCCTCGAGCACGCGCGTCACACCCATCGCGGTGAACTCGCCGGTGAGCACCGGCTGCGTCCACGAGGTCTGGACGAAGCTCTGCGCGGCAAGGTTGTAGATCTCATCCGGCTGAGAGGCCGCGATCGCATCGACGAGCGAGTGCTGGTCGAGGAGATCCGCGGAGAGGAGCTCGACGCGGTCGACGAGATGCGCGATGCGTTCGTACGGCGTCGTCGAGCTGCGACGCACGACACCGTACACCTTGTAGCCTTTCTCCAGGAGCAGCTCGGCGAGATAGGAGCCGTCCTGCCCGGTGATGCCGGTGATGAGCGCGGTCTTCATCGGAGCACAGTGGAGTTGGTGACGATGGCAGACATGAAAACAGGGAGCCCGCCGAAGCGCTCCCTGTCGTCAATGCTGAACGGTCGGACGATCATGCGACGCGGGTCCCTCGCGGAGCGCGCTGGATCTTGCCTGCGCTCAGACAGCGCGTGCAGACCTTGATCTTCGTGATCTTGTCGTCGATCAGAATGCGCGCGACCTGGAGATTGGGCTTCCAGACGCGGCGCAGCTTGTTGTTCGCGTGCGAGACGTTGTTCCCGAAGGACACGCCCTTCTTGCACACGTAGCACTCTTTCCCGGACATCGCTTAACCCTCGATCAGCTCGATACGCGCCATCTCGGCTCCGTCACCCTTGCGGTGACCGACCTTGAGAATGCGCGTATAGCCGCCATTGCGCGTCGCGAACTTGACACCGACTTCCTGGAAGAGCTTGTCGGCGGTTTCGCGATGCTGGACGTGACGACCCGCGAGACGCCGCGCGTGCAGCGTTCCGGTCTTCGCCTTGGTGATCAACTTCTCGATGAACGGCCGCAGCTCCTTCGCCTTGGCTTCCGTCGTTTCGATGGCGCCGCGCTCGATCAGTGCCTTCGCGAGGCTGCGCATGAGCGCGAGCTTCTGCTCACTGGTGCGACGGAGCTGCCGTCCGGCCTTTCTGTGACGCATTGCAGTCTACTCCTCGTCGTCTGGCGCGGCAGCGGCGGCGCGACTGGGAGCCGTTCCCCAATCAGACACACGCACGCCCTCGGCGCCGTCATCGTAGCGCATCCCGAAATTCAGACCTTCACGCTCGAGGAGATCAGCGATCTCCTGCAGCGACTTCTTGCCGAAATTCTTCACCTGGAGCATCTGCGCTTCCGTCTGGCGAACGAGATCGCCGAGGGTGCGGATGTCCGAGTTCTTGAGCGAGTTGACGGAGCGGACGGACAGCTCCAGCTCGTCGATCGGCGACTTGAACAGCTGCGACAGACGGAGGCCGTCTGCAGAGTGCTCACCGTTCGAGGCGACCGAGCCCTGCGCGTGCGAACCGAAGTTGGCGAAGAACTGAAAGTGCGTCTGCGCCAGCGCGGCCGCATAGCTCACCGCTTCCTCGGGGGAGATCGTACCGTTCGTCTCGACGGTGAGCGTCAACCGGTCGTAATCGGTGCGCTGTCCGACGCGCGTCTCGGAGACCGAGAAGTTCGCACGACGTACGGGGTTGTAGATCGAGTCGACGCGAACGAGATCGACCGGCAGACCGCGATCGAGCGGGTGCTGGTCGGCTTCGAGATAGCCACGTCCCTTGTTGACGTACAGCTCGACGTTCAGCTCACGCTCGTCCTGGAGCGTGAACAGGTGGTGCCGCGGATCGCCAATGCGCACGACGCCGGACTGCTCGATGTCGCCGGCGGTGACGGGACCCGCTTCCGTCTTGCGGATGCGGAGCACCGCCTCGTCGACGTCATCCGCGAGCTGCAGCGTGAGCGACTTGAGGTTGCCAATGATCTGGTGGACGTCTTCGACGACGCCCGGGATCGTCTGATGCTCGTGCAGCACGCCATCGATGCGGAATGCCCACACACCGGAGCCGCGGAGCGACGAGAGCAGCAGGCGACGCATGGCGTTGCCCAGTGTATATCCGAAGCCCCGCTCGAGCGGCTGCATCCGGAATTCGGCGACGTTGGGATTGTCCTCCCGCTTCGTCGCTTCGACGAGAGCTGGACGAACCAGCCCGGTAAGATCGATTGCCTGAACCATGATTGAAAAATCCTCGTATTGGTCTCACCGGAACATCTCCGGCGACGCTTCACCCCGCCCCTAATGCGTGGTGAACTCGTATGGGAATTAGGGTCCCGACCCGAATGGTGCGACTCCGAACACGTACACCTGCAAAGAGCCGGGCGACTGGGCCCGGCTCTCGTGAATCACACGCGACGGCGCTTCGGCGGGCGGCAACCGTTGTGCGGAATCGGCGTGACATCCTTGATCGAGCGAACCTGCAGCCCCGCAGCAGCGAGCGCCTGGATTGCAGACTCGCGTCCGCTCCCCGGCCCCTGCACGCGCACGTGGACGCGCTTGAGCCCGAGCCCGAGCGCCTCGCGGGCGCACGCTTCGGCGGCGACGGTGGCGGCGAACGGCGTGGACTTCTTGCTGCCCTTGAAGCCCGCCTTTCCCGAAGATGCCCACGAGATCGTATTACCGTGCATGTCGGTAATGGTGATCATCGTGTTGTTGAACGTCGCGTTGACGTGGGCGATCCCCTCGGGATCGACGACGCGCTTCGACTTCTTGGCCGAGCCGGTTTTTGCAGTTGCCATGCGCTGGGTAGAGAGCTGGGGAAAGAGCGGAGGGCGCTGTTCGCGCCCTTCCACCGATTTACTTCGTGATCTTCTTCTTGCCGGCGATCGCGCGACGCGGACCCTTCTTGGTGCGCGCGTTCGTGTGCGTCCGCTGGCCACGCACGGGCAGACCGCGGCGATGACGAATGCCGCGATAGGAGCCGATGTCCATCAGTCGCTTGATGTTCATCGCGACCTCGGTGCGGAGCGCGCCCTCGACACGATAGTCTTTCTCGATCGCCTGACGGAGGCGGTTCACATCCGCATCAGTGAGATCCTTGATGCGGAGGTCGGCACTGACTCCGGTGCTCTCGACGATACGGCGCGCGAGCTCGCGGCCGATACCGAAAATGTACGTGAGGCCGATCTCGACCTTCTTGTCCCGAGGGAGATCGACCCCTGCAATTCGCGCCATTCGTTAACCCTGCCGCTGCTTGTGCTTCGGATTGCGCTTGCAAATAATGCGGGTCACGCCATTACGCTTGACCACTTTGCAATGCTCACAAATGGGCTTGACGCTGCTACGGACTTTCACAAAAACACTCCGGTTGTGACGTAAAAATTTCCGGCCAAGTCTCGCAATATACCTGACTTAGCCATGCAAGGCAAGCGAGCGAATCGCGGTCTGGTCCCACTCGGAGATGAACGCCGGCGCCCGCGTCCCGGTGCCAACCGCAAGAGACGGCCGACGAGCCCGTTTCCCGGAGCCGCGCTACTAGGCCGCGATCGCCCGCCGAACGGCGGCGAGCGCCTCGCGCGGCTCCACTGACGCGGTCACCGCACGCCCGACCACCAGATAGGTGGCTCCGGCGGCCACCGCGCTCTCCGGGGTCACTACGCGCGCCTGATCGTGCACATCCCCCCCTGCCAGCCGAATCCCCGGGACGAGGAGCCGCAGCGTATTCCCGTACGTCGCCCGCACCATCGCCGCCTCCGCGCCACTGCACACGATCCCGTGCGCCCCCGCACCCCGCGCGATCTCCGCGAGTCGCATCACTTCGTCTTCCACCCTGGCCACCGGTCGGCCGATCGCTTCACCCAGCGTCGCTGCGTAGAAGGAGGTGAGCACGGTTACGGCGAGCACCCCACAGGTATTCCCCGCTCCCTCGACTGCCGCCTCGAGCATGGCCCGTCCACCCGACGCGTGCACCGTCACCAGTCGCACATCCATGCGCGACGCCACGCGCGCGACCTTGCGCACCGTGGTGGGGATGTCGTGCCACTTGAGATCGAGGAAGACATCGCGCGACTCCGCGCGCATCCGCGAGACGAGCGCCGGGCCGGCGCCGGTGAACAACTCGCTGCCTACCTTGACGAAGTCGGCGTCCGCTCCGAGCCGCTCGAGTAGCACGGCCGCTTCATCTGCATCGGGAACATCGAGCGCGATAATCGCACGTGGCTTCATTGCACCCAATCTAACGTGCCGGTGAGCTCGCGGATCGCGCGCACGTCGTGCGAGCGGCACCACGCGTCGAGCTCACGCACGACGCGCTCCGGCGCGCGCGGGTCGCGCAGCGCAGCGGTGCCCATCGCTACGAGCGACGCGCCGGCGAGGAGATACTGCACCGCATCGGTGCCCCGCGAGATTCCCCCGACACCCACGATCGGCACCTGCACTGCGCGACTGACCAGCCACGTCGCACGCACGCCGACGGGGAGCAGCGCCGCGCCGCTCATCCCGCCGGTGCCGAAGCCGAGCGCGGGACGACGCGTTTCCACATCGATCACGAGCCCCGGGATCGTGTTCACCAGCGAGATTGCATCGGCGCCCGCATCGACTGCGATCTTCGCGGCGCCCGCGATATCAGCAAGCGACGGGCTGAGCTTCACGAAGAGCGGGAGCCTCGTCGCCGCACGCGCCCCGCGCACGACGTCCGCCAGCGCGCGCGGATCCGCGCCGAACTCGAGGCCCCCCGCTCTCGTGTTTGGGCAGCTGACGTTGAGCTCGAAGGCGGCGATGCCCTTCTCGCCCGCGAGCTCGCCCACGACGGTCGCGTAGTCCTCGACCAGATCGCCAACCACGTTCACGAGCACGCGCGCCCGCGACAGATTCGCCGCGAGCCACGGAAGATCGTGCGCGCGCACATCCGCGACACCGGGATTCGCGAGTCCGATCGCATTGAGCATTCCGCCGGGCGTGTCGACCACACGGAGTGGCGGCGCACCGTTGCGCGGGTTGATGCTTACCGCCTTCGTCACGAGGCCGCCGAGCGCTTCGAGATCGATCACGCCGGAGATTTCGCGTCCGTACGCCGCCGTTCCCGAAGCGAGCATCACGGGATTCTGGAAGCGGATCCCCGCGACGTCGACGGCGAGGATGTCTGCGGTCACGGCGAGGTGCTGCCGAGCCTGCGCTCGTAGTTATCGAGATACTCGTTCACGGCGGTCGCGATCGCGTTCGCAATCGCGCGCTGCTTCACCGGATTCGAGATGAAGCGCGCCTCCTCGGCGTTCGTCCCGAAGCCGATCTCCACGAGCACCGCGGGCATGTACGCCCTGACCAGCACCATGAACCCCGCCTGCTTCACGCCACGGCTCGGTCCTTCCTCGACCGCGCCGAGACGGCGCTGGATGATTTCCGCGAGCTCGCTCGACTCGCGCAGATGCTCGTTCTGAGCCATGTCCATCGTGATGAAGTTGAGCGGATCATCCTTGCCGCTCGACGGACCGCCCTCGAAGTGCACCGATTCGTTTTCCATCTTCTCGACGCGCTTCGCGTCCTCCGTCTTCGCCTCGGCGAGAAAGTACGTCTCGTAGCCGCGCGCCTCGGCCGGCTTCTTCCACGCGAGATTCGCGGCATTCACGTGGATCGACACGAAGACATCGCCGTGCACCTCGTTCGCGATCTTCCCCTGATCGCCGAGGGTGATGAGCGTGTCGCGCGTGCGCGTCATCGTCACGCTCATTCCCCGCGCGCGCAGCGCCGTGTCGAGCTTCTGCGCGACGGCGAGTGTGATGTTCTTCTCGTACATCGTCCAGCGGCCGCCGATCGGGCCGTGCATGCCCGTGTCCGGGCCGCCGTGTCCGGCGTCGACGACGATACGACGCTTGCGCGTTCGCGTACCCGGACGCGTCGGCGACGCACGTTTCTCCGACACTCCGGCTGCGGGGAGCATCGCGACGCTCGATGCCGCGGGCAATCCAGTGAAGCGAAGCTCGGCGCGGCCGGCATTATACCGGAGCCGGTCCGACGCGGCGCGCGGGAGCAGCTCGGCCACGAGCTCGAAGGGGGCGTGCAGATGTCCGTCGACGACGAAGGGCGCGGCCGCGAGAGGTACGATCTGCCCGCTGATCTTCGCGAACGGAAGCTGGTCGCGGATCTCCATGTCGACTCCCGCGACCTTCACCGCGAACCGTCCGTTGCCGAGGTCGGAGATGCTGAGCGGCACGAGCGGCGCGAGACGCTCGAGCGAGATCGCCGCGCCGATGTTGGTCTCGACGAGCGGAACGATGCTTTCGCTCTCGCCGGCACGCACCGACAGCACGGATGGCGTCGTCGCGGCGAGCTGCAGCGCGACGAGAACAGCTCCGATCATCGAGCGCGCACCGCGCGCGCCATGTCGCGCTGATCTTCGCGCTTCTTCTCGTCCGCGCGTTTGTCGTGCAGCTTCTTACCCTTGCCGAGGGCCAGCGTCACTTTCGCGACTCCGCGCTTGAAGTACATCTCGAGCGGGACCAGCGTGAGCCCCTGGCGCTCGACTGCGCCAATGAGCTTGCGGATCTCCTTGCGATGCATGAGCAGCTTGCGCGTACGCGTCGGCTCATGGTTGAAGCGGTTCCCCTGCTCGTATGGTGAGATGTGGAGATTGAGCAGGAAGACCTCTCCGTCGTTCAGAATCCCGTAACTATCGGTGAGGTTTGCCTTTCCATCGCGAAGCGACTTCACCTCGGTCCCCGTCAGCACGATTCCGGCCTCCCACGCATCGATGATCTGATAGTCGTGACGGGCGCGCTTGTTTCGGGCAATGATCTTATGCCCGTCCTGCTCATCGTCTGTGGGCATGGGTCGCTCTATAGAGACTCGTGGCGGGGAGAGCGGTCACCGGACGCGCTCGCATCCCGCCCTTCGCAAGTTAGATGTGACCGATGCGGCAAGCAACGGTGCGCGTTGACTTTGCCTCATCGTGCCCGTAGCTTTTTCGCTCACGCCGGAGTGGTGGAATTGGTAGACGCGCTGCGTTCAGGGCGCAGTGGGCGTATGCCCGTGGGGGTTCGAGTCCCCCCTTCGGCATGTAGAGCAACGGGCGATCCGCGCGAGCGGTCGCCCGTTCGTTCATCCAGGGAGCGTCGCGGCGCCGAAGCTCGTGCGCAGCGATGCATTCGCCTCGCCCAGATAGCGCGCGAGGAGATCGCCGGCGTGCGCAACGACTTCCGGCCGTGCGGCGTCGCGGTGCCCGGCGAAGTCGAGGAGCGCGCGGCCGAGATGCCAGCCACTTCCCTCTCCCTCGCGATTGTTCAGCGCGTCGCCATACGCGGTGAGACGCGCATTGAGCTGACGCTCCGCCATGCGAATCTTTCCCGGCGCAACGGCGCGGTCGTTCGCGAGCTCGCGCGCGAGCGCGGCGGCCACGAGCGACGCGGTACGATCGTCGAGCGCGTCACGCTGCGCGCAGAGAAGCCCGAGCGCACGACGCGCATAGCGAAGCTCCCAGCGGGCGTGATCCGGGTCGCAGTCGGTGCCGTGCTCACTCAGCCACGCGACCTCTTCCTCGGAGGGCTCGACGAACAGCGCGGTGACGTACGACTCGGCGCGTCGCCGCTGCTCGCGATCGAGCGTCCACGCGCGGAGCGACCGTATCACGGGCCGCTGCCGCTCAGACGGTGAGAATCGGCAGGCCCACGCGTCCGCGCACGGTCTGCTCGCCGTAGAGGAGATCGGAGAGATGCACGCCCTCGAGGACGTCGTCGATCTTCTGCTGCAGAAGCATCCACACCGGTCGAATACTGCATTCGCCTGACGCCGCGCACCGTTCGCTGTTCACAGGATGCGAAACACAATGCAGGTCGAAGGTGGAGAGCTCGGATGCCTGGATGATCTCGCGAACGGAGATCTCGCTCGCCGGGCGCGCGAGCGCATAGCCGCCATGCGCGCCTCGTGTGCTGCGGACGATTTCGGCGCGGCGAAGACGCAGCATGATCTGCTCGACGTAATCCGCCGGAAGCTTTTCGCGCGTGGCGAGATCACGCCCGGTGACCGGTCCCTCGTCCATCCGACGGGCGAGGTGGAGCGCGCTGATCAATCCGTACTCGGCCCACGTCGTGATGCGCATGTCCTGGAGATTACCGATGGCCCCGAGGTGTAACAAGGCCGAGCGCGTCGGCTTGACCGCGCGGCCAGCTATCCGGCCGAGACTCCGCCGTGCGCGCCGCCCGGTACACCGATCTCCGTCATTTTCCGCAGGTCGAGCACCTCGTCCGCCTCGACCTCCGGAAGCACATGCTCGCGCTTCACGAGATCGCGAATGAGCACGTTCTCCTTCACCGACTGCTTGCTGAGCTCAGCCGCCCGCGCGTAGCCGATCTGCGGAGCGAGCGCCGTCGCGAGCGCCGCCGAACGCTCGACCCAGTACGCGCACATCTCGACGTTCGCCTCGATGCCGGCGATCGTCTTCTCCGACAGCGAGCGAGCCGCATTCGTGAGGATCATCTCCGAAAGGAAGATGTTGTGCGCGATGACCGGCATCATGACGTTGAGCTCGAGCTGTCCGTGCTCGGCCGCGATCGCGACGCACACGTCGTTCCCCATCACCTGGAAGCAGACCTGATTGACCATCTCGGGGATGGAGGGATTCACCTTCCCCGGCATGATCGACGAACCGGGCTGCACCGCCGGGAGACGGATCTCATCGAGCCCGGTGCGCGGACCCGATGCCATGAGCCGGAGATCGCTGGCGATCTTTCCCAGATCGACGGCGAGCGTGCGGAGCGCGCCGCTGAAGCCGGCGGCATCGCCCATGCTCTGCATCAGCTGGATGCGGTCGGTTCCCTCGCGCACATCGAGCCCGGAGATCGCGCGCAAATGCTCGATCATGAGTGCCGGATATTCGGGCTCCACGTTCACGCCGGTGCCAACAGCGCTGCCACCGATGCCGAGCTCGCGCAAGAAGCTCGAGGCCATCTCGACGCGCTGGATGTTGCGATCGATGCTCACGCCGTACGCGCGGAACTCCTGCCCGAGACGGATGGGCATCGCATCCTGCAGATGTGTGCGCCCGCTCTTGAGCACGTCGTCGAACTCGACACCCTTCGCGAGCAGCGCGTCGCGCAGCTCGCCGAATACTGCCTGGAGATCGCGCGCAAGCGCGAGCGCGCCGAGCCGGATGGCCGTCGGGATCACGTCGTTGGTCGACTGCGCCATGTTGACGTGATCGTTCGGATGAATCGGCGCGTAGCTTCCCCGCGCGAAGCCAAGGCGCTCATTCGCGAGATTCGCGAGCACCTCGTTGACGTTCATGTTGTGCGACGTGCCGGCGCCGGCCTGATAGACATCGACGACGAAGTGCTCGCGATGCGCGCCGCCGAGAATCTCGTCGGCCGCGGCGACGATCGCGTCGGCGAGCTTCGCGTCGAGGCGGCCGGTCTGCTTGTGGGTGAGCGCCGCGGCCTTCTTGATCCAGACGACGGCGGTCACGAACATCGGGAGCGGACGCATGCCGCTGATCGGAAAGTTCTGCGTCGCGCGAACGGTCTGCGCGCCGTAGAGCGCGCTCGCGGGAACGGCGAGCGCGCCGAGAGGATCTTTCTCGGTGCGCGTCGCCGACTCGCTGCTCGAGCTGCCCTGTGCTGAAGGCACGATCAGTGGTGAACGACCGTGCTGTCCGTCGAGTACGTGGAAACGATACCGACTTCCTGGCCGCCATCGTTGTTGAACGTCGTCAGGTAGCGATACGCATGCACGCGCTGCGCATTGGCAGTCCGGAACGCGTTCGCAAAGCTCGCTTGCACCGTATGCGCTCCGTTGTCGGTGAACTGACAGAAGACCTGCGTCGTAATCGCGTTCGACGCCGTTCCGTATTCGAGCTGTAGCACCACCGACGCATGCTGGCCGAGCTGGGGGTTCCACGTGATCGGCATGTCATGCGTGCTATCGGCGCTGGCCTCAATCGGGTCGATCTTGAGCGAGTCCGCGTTCACGAAGGTGAAGTTGAACGCATGGAAGGCGTTCGTACCGCCCGGAACGATGGCGCGACCCGTGCTCCCCGGAACGATGGCGATGCTGTCGCCAGCGGGCAGCTTATAGAAGACGTAGCCGTTCACATCCGCGGCCGCGGGCGTGAGCTGCGCCGTATCCGTCGTCAGCGCAACGGTTACAGGCGTGCCCGCATCGATCTGTGCGAGCGGAGAAATCGTTCCGATGCCAGGATACCCGATTACGGCGCACGTATCAGCGTTCTGGTTGCTGTTTGGGATCGACACGTTGACCGCGTCGACGAAATACGCCGAGGGGCTCGTCTTGTGAGCGCCGCTCACCGCGTCGCCCGTGGAGATCGTGAAGAGGCCGAGCGGGACGCTCTTCGGAAGCGCATCCAGCGACTTACAGGCACCGAGAATGAGGACGGACGATGCTGCGACGAACAAGAACCGTTTCATGAATACTCCTCCTGGCACGGCATTACCGGGTTACGGGAATGCGAAGCGCCTCTGCGAACCGATTGAAATAATTGAAGAACCCGACCACCGCGGCGATCTCGACAATTTGTGGGGCTGTCCACCATCTGGCCAGTTCGGCGTAAATCTCGTCGGTTACGTCGCCATTGGTGGGCGTCATCGCGTCCGCAAAAGCCAGCGCCGCGCGCCATCCCGGCTCGAAGACGTCGTACCGGCCGGCGTCGACCGACGTGATCTGTTCGTCGGTCGCCCCGTGCTTCCGCGAGAGCGCCGTATGTGACGCGAGGCAGTACGCGCACGCATTGAGCTGAGACACCCGGACCGTGAGGAGTTCCTTGAGCAGCACGGGCACCTCACCGGGGCCGGTGACCGCGCGCAGATGCGCGAAGAGCGTGAGCACGATCGGCGGCCGAAGGGATGCGGCACGGAAGAGATTCGGGACATTGCCGCGCTCCCGCATGAATGCATCGAAGAGCTGGCGCACTTCGGGTGTTGCGTCGTCGAGCTCGGGGAGCGGAACGCGGGGCGACTCGCTAGTCATGGGCGGCCGAGAGAAAATGTGCGAGGACGATGGCGACGACGATGCCGGTGAGCATCGCGAGACCGAGCGCGCCGACGGAGAGCGCGTGTAGCTGGCCGAAGGCCCGGCGCGCGGGAGCATCGACGGAGAGCGAATCGATGGCCACGGGCATCGTCGCGCGGATGCGCGCGATGCGGGCGAGCACCACGAAGCGCGCGAGTGCGGTAAGCGCGAAGATCGCGACGCCTCCCGCCATCGTGGTGGTACGCACAGCGCCTGGTGGCGTCACGCGCGCGAGCGCCACGAGAACGATGCCGACGACCATCCCCGAATTGAAGAGCGCGGGAAGCGTCTGTCCGACCAGCGCGCCCGCGAGCGTGCGCGAGGGCAAAACAGCGAAAGCCGCACGCGTGACGACGACGGTGAAATAAAGCGAGGCGCCAAGCCACGCTGCGAGGAGCAGCGCCGCCACGGGCGCGGGCCACCCCGTCGCCCGCATGCTCACCGCTTCACGCGCAGCAGGCGCGCGGTACCGAGGAGGAAGGGATTGGTCGCACGCTCGCGACCGATGGTCGTGGCGGCTCCGTGGCCGGGGTAGACGGTCAACTCATCGCCGAGCGCCACCATGCGAACGAGCGAAGCATCGAGCGTCTCGCGATCGCCGTACTCAACGCTCGTATTGCCGATGGAGCCTGCGAAGAGACAATCGCCGCCGAAGATCACGCCGTCGTTGTAGAACGCGACATGACCGGGCGCGTGCCCGGGCACGTGCATCACCGAGAGCTCCTCCGAGCCGACCATCACGCGGTCGCCTTCGGCAAGCTCGCTGTCCGGCGCTGGCGGCGTCTCGATGCGGATGCCGTAGCGAAGGGCGGAGTCGACGGCCTGCGCGTGCAGCGGCGCGTCGAGGGGATGCATGTACACCGGAACGGGATGCGCCCGCAGCACGCCGGCGAGGCCGCCGACGTGATCGAAGTGCGCGTGCGTGAGCCACACGGCCTCGAGCACCGCACCGGAGTCGTGCAGCGCACTGAGGATGACCTCGGGCTCGTCGCCCGGATCGATGATCACCGCGCGATTCGACTGCTCGTCGATGAGCAGGTAGCAGTTTTCCTCCAGCGGGCCGACGATCAACGACTGGATCTTCATACCGTGTAACCGCCGTTACTCATGATCTCGGCGGGCTCGTGCCGGCGAAACGCGGTGATGTACTTCTCGACGGCGATCGCCGCCGTCGTCCCGTCGCCGGCGGCCGTCGTCACCTGGCGCGTGAGCTGCGAGCGCACGTCCCCGGCGATGAAGAGCCCCTGTACCGATGACTCCATGTTCGCGTCCGTGATGATGTAGCCGCCCGCATCGTGCTGGACGTGATCGACGAGCACGCCGGTGTTGGGGCGAAAGCCGATGAAGATGAAGGTGCCGCTCACCGCGACCGAAGACACCGCTTCCGTTACCGTGTTGCGCAGGCGGACGCTCGTGACGAGCCCCGTGTCGTCACCGACGATTTCCTCGACCACGACATTGCGGATGATCTCGATTTTCGGATTGTCGAACACGCGCCGCTGCACGAGCTTCGACGCCCGAAAGTCTTCGCGCCGGTGGAGCAGATACACCTTCTCCGCGTAGCGGGTGAGGAAGTCTGCCTCCTCGAGCGCCGCGTCACCACCGCCAATGACGGCGATCGTGTGCCCCTT
This sequence comes from Gemmatimonadales bacterium, assembly GCA_038237245.1. Lineage (GTDB taxonomy): Bacteria > Gemmatimonadota > Gemmatimonadetes > Gemmatimonadales > Gemmatimonadaceae > FEN-1250. The sequence goes on from JBBRYY010000019.1 coordinate 20,855, forward strand.
GAAGAAGGCACCGTCGCAGATCGCGCAGTAGGACACGCCCTTCCCCGCGTACGGCTCCTCGCCCGGAACGCCCAACTTTATCGGCGTTCCGCCGGCCGTGAGAATGACGGTGGGCGAGCGATACACATCGCCATCGTCCGTGGTGGTCGTGAAAAATCCATCGGCACCCTTCTCGACGCGCTCGACGATGACGAAGGTGCGCAGCTCTGCACCGAACTTCGCGGCGTGGCTCGCGAACTTCTCGGCAAGCTCGCGTCCGAAGATCGACTCGAAGCCGGGGTAGTCCTCGACGAGCTCCGTGTTGAGGATCTCTCCGCCCGGCTCGCCGAGGCGCTCGAGCATCACGGCCTTGAGCATCGAACGGCCCGCGTACAGCCCCGCCGTGAGCCCCGCGGGGCCTGCACCAATGATCACCACGTCGTACTCATACGTCTGTCCCACGTTGGCCCCTGGTCTCCCGAAGACTTCCAACTCTATGCGCCCACCGCGAGGACGCTGAGCGCGCCATGACAGTGCGACACCGTCCCCACGAGCACCTCGACCGCGCCCGTTGCGCCGGCGCGCTCGACCAGCAGGTCGCCCGCGACGACGGCACTCGTGTCGAACATGCCGACGCCGAACGCGCGATGCTGACAATGAAAGATGACAGGCCCCGCAAGGTTCCGCCCGTTCCGGCGCGCCTCAGTCGTGGCCGCGATGACGGCCGGCGGCATGCTCCAGCTGCGCTCCCCGCGCGTTGCCGGACAGATCGCGGGCTCGACGCAATTCACCGGACAGATCCACTCCGCGAAGCTCACATACTGCGTGCCGTCCGCCCCGCGGCGCTGCCACGGAATTCCGGTTGGCGCATCGAGAGGACGCATCTCCACCAAACGGCCCGGCCAGCGTTGGCGCGCACGACGCTCGAGCCATTCGTACATGAGGTGCGGCATCAGCGGCGATGGGACGATCGCATCCGGGCCATCGCTCGCGTGCGGAGCGACATCCCGCGACTCCGCAACGGCATCGCTCAGATAAGCATCGAAAAACGGGGTCCACTCGGCGACGGCCAGCTCGACCTCGAACGGATCGTCCGTGCGGGGCTCCGCGCTCACCTTGCACTGCGCATCGCGATCGACGATCACCACCCGTTCCGCCGTCAGCGCGCCCGCGCGCGCGGCGCGCCCGAGCTGGCGCAGATAGTACGAGCCGTAGCAACCGCCGCCGACGATGACGATCGTGCCATAGCGCTGCTGCGGAGTCTGTGGAAGCATCGCGGCGCTCAGCGCAAGTGCCGGCCGCCGTCGACGATGACCGCATCGCCGGTGACGTAATCGGACTCGAGCAGATAGAGCACCGCGTGCGCGACATCGTCCGGCGAGCCGAGGCGCGCCAGCGGCGTCGTGCGAATGAGCCTGTCGGCATCGTCCTTCGACCAGTGCTCGGGGAGGAGGACGGCTCCGGGTACGACGGCGTTCACGCGGATCTTCGGCGCCAGCTTCCGCGCGAGCGCGCGCGTCATCTGCATGACGCCCGCCTTCGAGATTCCGTGAGGGATGTACTCCGGCCAGGTCTCCAGCGCGGCCAGGTCGGCGATGTTCACGATCGCGCCGCCGCCGGTCATGTGTCGCGCCGCCGCCTGGGAGCAGAAGAAGGGGGAGCGCACGTTGAGCGACATGATGTCGTCCCACTGCTCCGGCGTCACGGAGGCGAACGGGGTGCGCTTCATCTCCGCGGCGGAGTTCACGAGCACGTCGAGCGATCCGCCATGCGCCGCGACCTCGTTGATGAGCTTCGTTATCGCGGCAACGTCGCGGAGGTCCGCGGAGACGGACCAGGCGTCCGTCGCGCCCGCGGCGAGCGCGAGCCGCACCGTCTCGTCCGCCTCCTTCGCCGACGCGTTGTAGTGCACGGCGACGCGCATCTCCCGCGTCGCGAGCGCGAGAGCAATCGCGCGTCCCACCCGACGCCCCGCGCCGGTGACGAGCGCGACGCGTCCAGCGAGCTCCATGCTACTCCCCGAGCGCAGCGATTACTTCGTCCGGCGGCGGTGCGCCGCGCACGGCGAAGCGGATCGTGCCGTCGCGCGCGATGCCGAGCACGGAGCGCTGAATGCTCCTTCCATTTTCCTTCAGCGCTCCGTATGCACTGGCGATCTCGCGATCGGGATCGGTGAGGAGCGGGAAGTTGAACTCGAACTTCTCTGCATACTTCGCGTGGCTCTCGATCCCGGCGGGGTTGACGCCGAATGGCTGAATCCCTGCGGCGTTGAAGGCAGCGAGATCGTCGCGCACGGCGGAGAGCTGCCGATTGCAGCCGGGGGTGTCATCGCCCGGATAAAAAAAGAGCGCAACGGCGCCGTTCCGGAGCAGCTCGCGCAACGACACGGGCGAGCCGTCGCTCGCGGTAGCCATGAAGTCGGCAGCCGTGCTGCCGATCGCGGGAAGTGCGTCGCTCATGCGGGTTGCTCCATGCGTTGGCGGACGCGTTCATCCTGTCGCGCGAGCCAGTCGATGCTCACCTTCATGCTGCCGAGCGCGCGATAGCCTTCGGCGGCGCCATGCCAGTCCGACCCTCCGCTCGGCACGAGCCCGAGCGCCTCGGTGATCGCAGCAAGGCGGACGACTTCATCGGCGGTGTGGCTCGGATGGCGAACCTCGACGGCATCGAGACCGAGCGCTGCGAGCTCCTCCACATCGACCCGCGATGCGTCGCCGCCGGGATGCGCATACACGGCGAGCCCGCCCGCGTCGTGGATGAGGCGCGCCGCTTCCTCGAAGGTGACGGTGCGCTTCTCGATGCACGCCGGACGGCCGTTGCCGAGATAGCGGTCGAACGCGTCTCGAAAGTCGCGCGCCCAGCCTCCGGTAACGAGGGCCCTCGCGATGTGCGGACGCCCGACGGCACCGTCGCCTGCGGCGGCAAACACCGCGTCCAGCGTGACCGGTATGCCGAGGGAATTGAGCTTCTCGACCGTTATCTTCGCGCGGTCGCGTCGCGCGTCTCTGAGATCGAGCAACGCGGCGGCGATGTGCTCTGGATGCGTGAGATGCAGGCCGAGCACGTGAATCTCATCGCCATCATCAACCGCGCTCAACTCCACGCCGGCGACGACGCGAACGCCGAGCGCTGCGCCGGCCGCTTGCGCGGCGGCGATGCCGTCGACGGTGTCGTGATCGGTGAGCGCGATGGCGGTGAGGCCCGCCTGGTGCGCCGCGGCAACGACGTCAGCGGGAGCGACGGAGCCATCGGAGGCGGTCGAGTGCATGTGGAGGTCCACGAATCGCTCCGGAGGCGTGAGGGGACCGTCACCGGCACTGCTCACGCGCGGTAGCCCCGCTCCGGCGACGTGCTTCCCGGCTGCGATTGCGCGAAGAGTCGCGCGAGATCATCGCTGCCGAGCTCCGCGAACGACTGCTGTCGCCACCGAGTGCCGACCGGCGAGTAGCGGGTGACGCGGAACTCGTGCGGCGTGACATCGCGCCGCGCGAAGAGTAGCGAGAACTCATCGCGATTGTTCGCGGTGACGCGCCCCGACGGCGACACTTCCCAGCTCTGGCCCGCGATCTCGACCGTACGCACTGGCATCAGGAGCTCTCCACTTCGCGATAGATTCGCGCCGCATCCACAATGTGGTCGGGCGCACCGGCGAGCGCGCTCTGGAGCGTCTCGCGATCAGGGGCTTCGACGAACTCGATCAGTGCGCCGGGAAGGCCGCTTTCCTCGAACACCCAGAAGCCGCACCTGGCCTGCTCGTAATATGTACGGCGGAGCTGGAGCCGCTCCATGAACTTTTTCCTCTCGCCCGCCGGCACGATGGATCGTTGCAACGTGAGCCACCGCGGCACGGTCAGCCCCCCGATTCGGGAAAGCTCTCGAGTGACTTCTTGACGTAGGCGAGAAACTCGTCCGCGACGGCCCCGTCGATGATGCGGTGATCGAAGGAGATCGAGAAGAACGCGCAGGTGCGAATGGCGATGGTGTCCTCGCCGTCGGCGCCCGCGACGACCTTGGGCCGCTTCTCGATCGCGCCGATCCCGAGAATTGCGACCTGCGGCTGGCTGATGATCGGCGTTCCCATCACGGAGCCGTAGATGCCGGGGTTCGTAATGGTAAAGGTGCCCTCCTGGACCTCGCGCGGGTCGAGCTTCTTCGCGCGAGCGCGCGACGCGAGGTCGTTGAGCGCGCGCGTCAGACCGGAGAGCGAGAGATCGTCCGCCTTCTTGATGACCGGAACGATGAGTCCCCAGTCGAGCGCGACAGCGATGCCGATGTTGTACTGCTTGCGGTAGATGATGTTGTTGCCGCTCACCGCCGCGTTCATGATGGGGAACTTCTTGAGCCCGTCGACGACGGCGCTGATGATGAACGGGAGGTAGCTGAGCCTGTAGCCCGTGGAGGCCTCGATCGCCGCCCGCTGCTTCGTCCGGATGCGCGCCACGCGCGTGAGGTCGACCTCGAAGAAGGAGGTGACGTGCGCGGCGGTGCGGCGCGACTGGACCATGTGCTGCGCGATGCGCTGGCGCATCGGGGTCATGGGCTCGACGAGATCTCCGGCCCATGCCTCGGGGGCGGGTCCGTGCGATTCGACGCCCGCAGGCGCGTGCATCGATGGCGGCGAGTCGGACGGGCGCGACGGAGCCGAGCCCTGCTTGGCGCCGCCGGCGAGGTACGGGAGGAGGTCCTTCTTCGTGACGCGGCCGGCGATCCCGCTGCCCTGCATCGCGGTGATCTCGAGCCCGTGCTCGGCGGCGATCTTGCGAACGAGCGGGGAAGAGCGGGTGCGGACGCGCTCCTCGAACGAGTTGCCGTTGCCCGAGGGAGCTTGAGTGGTGTGGATGGCGGCGGCTTGGTGCGAGGGGGGAGCCGACACGGCGCTACCTTCGCTTTTCGGGGGGGGGCCCCCAGCCGAAACCGGCGCCACAGCCGCCGCACTCGCCGGCGCCCCTGCCGGCGCACCCGCGCCCGCCGCGTACGCCGCCTTGTCCGTCTCCAGCCGAGCGACCACCGTCTGCACGGCCACCGTCTGCCCCTGCACCACCAATATCTCGGCGAGAATCCCCGCGGCCGGCGCCGGAATCTCCGCGTCCACCTTGTCCGTGGAGATCTCGAAGATCGGCTCGTCGCGCTTTACCTCCTCCCCAACCGCCTTGAGCCAGCGCGAGAGCGTTCCCTCAGCAATCGACTCGCCCATCTGCGGCATGATCACATCCATCCGAGCCACGGATCACCCTCTCTGTGAAGTTCGATTCGCGGCGTTGCTCTGCCAGAGCCGCAACACAAGAATGCCCGGCAGGAGCAACAACCCCGCCAGTGAGCCGACCTGCAGGTACGGCTCAAAGTTACACGCCGGAAAGCCCTCAGCCGGCACACAGCTCCGAAAGCTGCCCACCAACTTCGCCACAAACACCCCGATCATGCCGCCCGAGAAGTAGCCCACGACCGCTAACGGCAGCGCCACCACGTAGCGCCATCTGCTCGGCGGCGCCTCCCCGTCGTGCTCGAGCGCAGCCACGCTCAATACGCGGCCAGCCGTCGTGCGACCGCAACGATATCCGCCACCTGCGGCAACACGTAGTCCTCGAGCGGCGGTGCGAATGGCAGCGGCACATCCGCGGCAGTGACGCGAAGGATCGGCGCGTCCAGCCACTCAAAAGCGTGCTCGTTGATGCGCGCCGCGATCTCGCCGGCCACGCCGCCCGTGCGCGTGTCCTCGTGCAGGATCAGCACGCGGTTCGTCTTCTTCACCGTCGCCACGATCGCCTCGTCATCCATCGGCAGCAATGTGCGCAGATCGAGCACCTCGACCGACAATCCGTCTTCCTTCTCGAGCTGCTCCGCGGCTTCAAGCGCCTTCCAGACCGTCGCCGCGTACGTGATGATCGAGAGATCCTTCCCCTCACGCGCGATCCGTGCCTTGCCGATCGGCACGACATGATCGCCCGCCGGCATCTCCTCCTTGATGCGACGATAGAGATACTTGTGCTCGAAGAAGAGCACAGGATCGTCGTCGCGGATCGCCGCCTTCAGTAACCCCTTTGCATCCGACGCGGTGGCCGGATACACGATCTTGAGCCCGGGCGTGTGCAGGAATGCGGCCTCGGGATTCTGCGAGTGGAAGGGGCCGCCGCGTACGTAGCCACCCGACGGTCCGCGCACCACCATCGGGCACGGGAGGAACGCGCGGTAGCGCGCCGTGGCGATGTAGTTCGTCAGCATGTCGTAGGCACACGAGATGAAATCGATGAACTGCATCTCGACCACCGGACGCATCCCCATGTGCGCTGCACCAGCCGCCGCCCCGACGAAGCCCGCCTCGGAAATCGGCGTATCGATCACGCGATTCTCGCCGTACTTCGCCAGCAGCCCGTCGGTGACCTTGAACGCGCCGCCGTACGCGCCGATATCCTCGCCCAGGCAGAAGACGTTGCTGTCGCGCTCCATCTCCTCGAAGAGCGCTTCGCGAATCGCTTCCAGATACGTGATCTCAGCCATTGAACGTTCCCCATCCCGCTGCGCGCTCGTTTTTCTCGACCGCCGAGCGGACGCCCGCGCGATACCAGAGTGGTTCCACCGACGCGGGCTCCGCGTACACACCATACAGCGCATCCGTCGGCTCGGCCGCGGGCGACTGCTCGGCGAGATCTGTCGCGGCGTCGATCTCGGCGACCACGCGCGCATCGATCGCGTCGAGCTCCTTCTTCTCCACCTGCAGCTCCTCGAGCAACACGCGAACATAGCGGTCGATTGGATCGTTTTCCTTTTCCCAGCGCGCGATCTCGCCCGCGGGCACATACGACTGATTATCGTGCTCGGCGTGCCCCTTGCGGCGGTACGTCATGAGCTCGATCAGCGTGACCCCCTCGCCGCGGCGCGCGCGATCGACCGCCTCGCGCGTGACGTCGTACGTCGCGAGCACGTCGTTGCCGTCCGCGCGAATGCCCGGAATGCCGTACGCCATTGCCTTGTCCTTGAACTCCTTCACCGCACTCTGCTTCGAGTTCGGGGTCGAGTACGCGTAGCCGTTGTTCTCGACGATCACGACGAGCGGACAGCGCTGCACCGCCGCGAAGTTGATCCCTTCGTGGAATGCGCCCGTCGATGTCGCGCCGTCGCCAACGTACACCATGCCGACACGCTTCTCGTTCCGCAGCTTGAACGACAGGGTGACCCCCGCCATCACGGGCACCATGTCGCCGAGATGCGAGATCTGTCCGACGAAGCCGCGCATGGTGTCGCCGAAATGAATGTTCAGCTCGCGTCCGCGCGTTGGTGAGTCGCCCTTGGCCATGTACTGGCGGATGATTTCGAGCGGCTCCGCTCGCTGCACGAGCATCGAGCCGAGATTGCGGATGAGCGGGCTGAGGATGTCGCCCTGCGAGCGATCGAGCGCGAAAGCGCTGCCGACGGCGTCCGCCTCCTGCCCGAGCGAGCGAAAGAGCCCCCCGACGACCTTCGTCTGCCGGTACAGATTCACCAGCCGCTCCTCCAGCGACCGCGTGAGACGCATCCAGTAATAGAGCTCGACCTTCTGCTCGAGCGTCAACGCATCCGACGGGCGCGAGCGCGCCCGGGAAACGGAGCTAGTTGCCATCAGTAGGCCGCCGCGAGCGTGTGCGCGGGATCCGCCGCACGATGCACGAGCACGAAAAAGCGTTTCACGTTGCGATCGAGCCGACTCTCCCCTTCCTGGTCCGTGACCGCTTCGACGAATGTGTAATGGCCGCCATCCGACTTCACGCTGATTTGCACGGTTCCGAGCTCGCCGGAGAACGTGCGCGTGCGAGGCGTCTTCGGTGCGTTCGACAGGCCCAGCGTCGGGAAGAAGCTCTCCGCGAGGGCGAGCACGTCGTCCATGCGGAGATGTGTTCGATGAAAGTGTTGCATCAGGTCAGTGAGTGGCCGCTCGTTCGGGGAGAACCTGCTGATACCACGTGTCGACTGTCTCGAGGTTCTGCGTCGAGTCCTTTCGGAACTTCAACGCGAGCGCCCAGTTGTTCGCGACGACGAAGGACATCTTCGCCGTGTACGTCCCTGGCGCCTGCCCCGCGGTGAAGCTGTCCCATACTTTGCCGCTTCCATCTTCGGTGTTGCCGTAGAGAATTCCCTCACCGCCCTCGATCGGCTGCGAGCTGATCTTGTCACGCACGCGAATGTGAAAGACCGTCTTCTCGCGCGCGTACGGCGGCGACGGATCGCTCGTGATGCCGAACGAATAGTGCTCGGTGAACGCACGATACTCCGTGGTCGCCGGTCCCGCCGCCTTGGGGCCGCATGCGGCGAGCGACCCCAGGGCGAGCGCGATTACGAGCGCATTTCTCACGACGCGTAGTATTCCACGCCGAGATGCGTGATCTGATCCTCGCCCATATAGTGGCGCAGCGTGTTCTTCAGCTTCGTCTGCTGAATGAACAGATCGTGCTCCGGATGCAATCCGGCTGCAGCCATCGGGCTCTTGAAGTAGAAGGAGAGCCACTCCTGGATTCCCTTCATCCCGGCGCGATGTGCGAAGTCCATGAAGAGCGCGAGATCGAGGACGATCGGCGCGGCGAGAATGGAGTCGCGGCACAGAAAATTGACCTTGATCTGCATCGGATAGCCCATCCATCCGACGATGTCGATGTTGTCCCACCCTTCCTTGTTGTCTCCGCGCGGCGGGTAGTAGTTGATCCGCACCACGTGCGCAAAGTCCTTGTACAGGTCGGGATAGATCTCCGGCTGCAAAATGTCGTGCAGCACGCTGAGCTTCGACTCCTCCTTCGTCTTGAACGACGCCGGATCGTCGAGGACTTCGCCGTCGCGATTTCCGAGGATGTTCGTGGAATACCATCCCGCGAGGCCGAGCATGCGCGCCTTGAGCCCCGGCGCGATGATGGTCTTCATCCACGTCTGTCCCGTCTTGAAGTCCTTCCCCATGATCGGGACGCCCTTGTCGTTCGCGAGCTGGATCAGGGCGGGCGTGTCGAGGGCGAGATTCGGAGCGCCGTTCGCATACGGCACACCCTCCATGATTGCGGCGTAGGCATAGAGCATCGATGGCGAGATCGCATCGTCGTTCCGCTCCATCGCCTTCTCGAACTGCTCGATCGTCGCGTGCTGTGGGCCGGCCTTGATGAAGATCTCGGTGGACGCGCACCAGACGATCACGACGCGATCGAGCTTGTGCTTCGTCTTGAAGTCGCGAATGTCCTGCCGCAGCTGCTCGGCCAGATCGCGCTTCGTCTTCCCGGTCTTGACGTTCGTGCCGTTGATGCGCGTGACGTACTTGTTGTCGAACACCGCCGGCATCGGCTTGATCGACGAGAGGAAGTCGGCGATCGGGGCGAGGTCCTTCTCCTCGAGCACGCCTGCCTTGCGCGCTGCAGTGAGCGCGTCGTCCGGAATTGGATCCCAGGCGCCGAAGACGATGTCCTCGAGCTTCGAAAGCGGAACGAAGTCCTTGATCAGCGGCGAACGCTGTTCCGTGCGCTTGCCGAGCCGGATCGTCGCCATCTGGGTGAGTGAACCGATCGGCTTCGAGTGCCCTTTACGGATGCTCTCGACGCCGGCCATGAACGTGGTTGCCACTGCGCCAAGTCCCGGGGTGAGCACACCCAGGCGGCCGGCAGCCGGACGAATTGCGGGCTTGTCGCCCGTGGGGCGCCCGCTCCCCGAGGTCGTACCCTGCACGACTTATTCTCCTTTCGCGCTAAACCGCCGCCGCGAGCGTGCCCCGAGAGGTCGCGCTCGTGTGGTGTCGTGCAGCGCGCGTACCGGCACCCCGGGCTCCGTCTGCAACCCCTGGTACACGGCCCTGACGCGCTGCGCCGCGGTGATCCACGCGGTAACGGTCAACAGAACGATGATTGCGATCAGAACCAGCCCATGAAACGCCAACCCGAAAAACGCCTGCGGTGCCGACAGCAGCACTACGCGCTCGGGACGCTGTAGAATCCCCACCCGCGCATCGATCCCCAACGCTTCCGCGCGTGCCCGCGTGTACGACGTCAGATATGAGCCCACCAGCCCGAGCACACAGACGCCGACCATCGGCACCCCCCACCACTCCGAACGCGTCGCAAAAAACACGGCGAGCCCGCCCAACACGAACCCATCGGCGACCCGATCGAGCGTCGAATCGTAAAACGCGCCGAACACAGAGCTCCGCTCGGTCCGACGCGCCACCATCCCGTCCAGCACGTCGAAGAGCGCCGTCACGCCCAGCAGCCAGCCGCCGAGCCTGATGCGGCCCATCGCGTACAGCATCCCGCCGGCAATGGTGCACAACGTGCCGACCGTCGTAATCGTATTCGGATGCACATCGTATCGAACCAGCTGCTCCGCCACCGGCTCGACGAGGCGCAGGTATCCAGCTTTCAGCCAGTCCGGCAGTATTTGCATCCATCCCCACGCGATGCCGCTGACACCGCACTCCCCGCACGTGCGACGAGCCGGAGGGGGATGCTCCGGCTCGTTAACTTATCCCGGCGTAACATGCGGTGCAACCCGCGGTTACGCGCTCATCAAGGGACGGTCCAATCGGTACTCGCGCTGAGCGTCACATCGTCTTTCGTGTACGTGCGAGCGCCATCCGCCGTCTTCGCCTTCAGTGTGACCGAGCTCCCAGCGGACACACCGGAAACCGAGAGCGTCTTCACGCTATTTGCGCCCACCTGACCAATGAACACATCGCTACCGCCGGACGTCACGTAGGCATTGACCGGCTGGCTCGCGTTGTTCGTGAGATGGACTGCCATGCCGCTCGACGGCGAGGGCGCACTGCCGACTTCGACCTTGCGCGAGCACGCCGCGAGTGAGGCGGCGAGAAGAACCACGGTAAACATTCGCATTTACGACTCCTGTGTGCGGGACGAGTGTTGCCCCTTCCCGTGCAAGGTGCGTGCTGAACCGTTGGCTCTCGCGACATCCGCCGCAGATTGCCGCCGATGCGCACGATCATGATATTCCGCTCATGACCCCAAATCATGTCCGCTGACGACCGCCCCGCCCCGGATTTCGCGTGGACGAACACCGAGATCCGGCGCGTGGGGCGCGAGGTCGTCGACTGGATCGCGGACTATCTGTCGGCGCTCCCTGCCGCGCCGGTGTTCGAGCCCGTGCCGCCGGATGTCGCCTCCGCGCTCGTTGCGATGCCTGTCCCGCATACCGGCGAGACCGTCGACGCGATCTTGCGTCGCTTTCGGACCGAGATCGGACGCTATCCATTCGGCAACGGGCACCCGCGATTCTCCGCATGGGTGAACTCGCCGCCGGCGGTGATCGGCATCTTCGCGCAGGCGCTCGCCGCAGCGATCAATCCGAGCGTCGCGGGCGGCAACCACGCCGCCGTCTGGGTCGAGCGCGAAGTCATACAGTGGTTTAAAACCATCTTCGGCTTCCCGCCGGAGAGCATGGGACTGCTCGTGAGCGGTAGCTCGGCCGCCGCCATCACTGGGCTCGCCGTGGCGAGACACGCGACCGCCGCGCGCCACGGCTGGGACATGCGTCGCGATGGCGCGCACATCGTGACTGCGAGCGGCGCGCCGGTGCGGATGCTCGTGTACGAGAGCGCGGAGGCGCACTCCTGCCATCAGAAAGCCGTCGAGCTACTCGGCCTCGGCAGCGCAGCGCTACGCATCGTGCCAAGCGACGACGCGCTCCGTATGCGCGCCGATCTGCTCGACGCGATGCTCACAGAGGATCTCGCAGCGGGGGCGCTCCCGATGGCGGTCATCGCGAGCGCGGGGACGGTGAACACGGGCGCGATCGACCCGCTCGACGCGATCGCCGACGTGTGTGCGAAGCATCATGTGTGGCTGCACATCGACGGCGGCTACGGCGCGCCGGCGATCCTCAGCGATGAGTATCGTCCGGCGCTGGCGGCGATCGGCCGCGCGGACAGCGTCGGGGTCGACGCCCACAAATGGCTCTACGTACCGGTCGATGCGGGAATGGTGCTCATCCGCGACGCGACGCTGATGCGCGACACCTTCAGTCTCGTCCCGCCCTATTTGCGCAGCGATGACGACCGGCACGGCGTGCAGGGACCGCCCTGGCTCAGCGAGTACGGCTCGGAGCAGACGCGCCCCTTTCGCGCACTCAAGGTGTGGATGGCGCTGCGCTACTTCGGCACATCGGGGTACGCATCGCTCATCGCGCACGACATCGCGATGGCTCGCCGCCTCGCCGATCACGTTCGTGCGACTCCCGACTTCGAGCTGTGGGAGCCGCAGGGGCTGAGCATGGTCTGCTTCCGCGCCGTCCCCGCTGCGCTGCGCGGCGACGACGTGGCTACCGACGCGTTCAACCAGCGCGTGCTCGCCTCACTGCAACTCGGCGGCGAAGCCTTCCTCTCGAGCACCGTGCTGCGCGGCCGCACGTGGCTGCGCTCGTGCATCGTCAACCCGGGCACGATGCCGGACGACATCGACGCGGTGTTTGCTGCTGTGCAGAGATCTCTGGCTCGAGCTATCGCGCCGGAACAAACGCAGTAACAAGCTGGATACACGGACAGATAACGGAAAACGGCACGGACAACGAACGGAGTACGGCGCTGCGCAGTCGCAGCCGCAGTCTCCGTTGGTTGTCAGCTCAATCCGTTTCTTGTCCGCAGCTCCAGTGTTACCGCATTCATTCCAAGCGCTAGCTCAGCCACCCAGTGATCTACTTGTACAGGCGATATCGCCGTGTCGCCTGCTGGAACGCGACTGCCGGCGCAAGGGTCGCGTCGATCATCGAGTCCGGATCTGCGCCCGCCATGAACGCCTCGCGAGCGCCCGGGGTCCCGTATAGCTGATTGAAGCCCTTCTGCTGAAAGCGCACCGAGTCGCCGTTCGTCTGAATGATCGCCCAGAGGAGATCGGCGCCGAGCCGAGCGGTGTTGAGGCGGTCGCGATCGGTGATGATGATGTGGATGCCGTGCACGCTCACGCCACCGTACTTGTCGTCGCCGGGATGAACCGGAGTGAATCGCTCCTCCTCGAACTTCACGCCGGGGAGCTCGCGCCCCTTGAGCAGATCCACCGCCTTCTTCGCGTCCAGCCACGGCGCACCGACGTGCTGGAATGCCTCTGACGTTCCTCGCCCCACCGAGATGTTCGTCGCCTCGAGCCAGACGACGCCGGGGTAGAGCGTCGCGCTCGTGAGATTCGGCATGTTCGGCGACGGCTTGATCCACGGCAGCTTGGTCTGGTCGAACCAGTCGACGCGACGCCAGCCTATGACCTTGATCACCTTGAGGTCCGCGTGAATCCCCATCACGTCATTGTAGAACAGTGCGAGCTCACCCATCGTCAGCCCATGTCGCGTCGGAATCGGATAGAGAGCGGTGGGGGTCGCTGCGCGCGCCGCGCTGTGCGTCCCCGCGTACGCGAAGCTCGAGTCGAGGATCGGTCCTTCGACGTGCTCGCCGGTGATCGGATTCGGGCGATCGAGCACGATCACGCGCACGTGATTCGCAGCGGCGGCGCGCATCGCGTAAACCATCGTCGCGACAAAGGTCCACGGTCGCGCGCCGAGGTCCTGCATGTCGATGAGGAGGACGTCGATGGTCTTGAGGATGCTGTCCGGGGGCGCGAGCGTCGTCGCGCCGTACAGCGAATAGATCGGGACCCCGCTGCGCAGATCCTTCCCATTCGCCAGATTCGTTCGGTCCTCGGTGCCTCGGATGCCGTGCTCGGGAGAGAAGAGCGCGACGAGCTTCGGCCCCGTGCCCGGATGCGCCGCCGCTCGTCGAGTGATGAGATCGATGTCGCTCACGCCGTGCTCGTCGACTCCCGTCTGATTCGTCAACAGCCCGAGACGCTTGCCATCGATGAACTCTGCGCTGTCGTGCACCAGCACCGAAATTCCCGGTCGCGCGTGGCCTGCACCCTGTCGCGCGTGACCCGCGCCGCCGACGCAGGCCGCAGCGATGGCTAGTGTCGCGAGTGAGCTCTTTCTCGTATATCGATTCATTCCTTCTCCGATTTGAGCCGATGACGCCACAAGATACATCGCGCGCCGTGCGCCGACACTCCGCCCGCCTCCACGCACCAGGTGCCGCCGAATGAAGCTCACTGCGATCGACTGGGCGATCGTCGCCGCGTATTTCACGCTCTCGACCGGCATTGGATTCTACTTCACGAAACGCGGCGGCGAGAGCCTGAGTGAATACTTCCTCTCGGGCCGCGACGTTCCGTGGTGGCTCGCCGGCGCCTCGATGGTCGCGACCACCTTTGCCGCCGATACCCCCCTCGTGGTTACCGGGCTCGTCGTAACGAACGGCGTCGCCGGCAACTGGCTCTGGTGGGACTTCCTCATGAGCGGGATGCTCACCGTCTTCTTCTTCGCGCGCCTCTGGCGTCGCGCGGGAGTGATGACGGACGTCGAGTTCGCGGAGATTCGCTACAGCGGGAAGCCGGCCGCCGCGCTGCGTGGCTTCCGGGCCCTCTACCTCGCCATCCCGATCAACCTGCTCGTGCTCGGCTGGGTCACCCGAGCGATGATCAAGATCCTCACCATCTCGCTCGGCGTGAACCCGTATGCAGCCGTCGGCATCTGTTTCCTGGTGACGATGTTCTACGCCGTGGCCGCGGGGCTGTGGGCCGTGCTCTGGACGGATCTCGTGCAGTTCGTGATCAAGATGACCGCGGTCATCGTCCTCGCCGTCTTCGCCGTGCGCGCCGTTGGCGGGATGACGGCGCTCAAGGCCGGCGTCGCCGCGCACTTCGGGAGCGAAGCCGCCGGACTCTCGGTGCTCCCGGTCTCGATGCACAACGGACATCTCTCGGCGTATCCATGGATGCCGCTCACTGCGCTCGGCGTCTTCTTCTTCATGCAGTGGTGGGCCGCGTGGTATCCCGGGGCGGAGCCGGGCGGCGGCGGCTACGTCGCGCAAAGAATTTTTTCTGCGCGGACGGAGCGGGACGGCGTGCTCGCGACGCTCTTCTTCCAGGTCGCGCACTACGCGCTTCGCCCGTGGCCATGGATCATCACCGGCCTGGCGACGATCATCCTCTACCCGAATCTGCAGGACAAGGAATCGGGGTACGTTCACGCGTTCGTCGATCTCCTGCCCACGCCGTGGCGCGGCTTCATGCTCGCGGGCTTCGCGGCCGCCTACATGTCGACGGTAGGAACGCAGCTCAACTGGGGCGCATCGTATCTCGTCAACGACTTCTACAAGCGCTTCCTCCGCAAGAACGAGACGGAGAAACACTACGTGAACGTGTCGCGCACGGCGACGGTCTTTTTGTTCGCGATGTCACTCGTGGTGACGTGGCAGCTCTCGTCGATCGCGGATGCCTGGCGCCTGCTGCTCGCGCTCGGCGCGGGGACGGGGCTCGTGCTCATCCTGCGCTGGTACTGGTGGCGCATCAATGCGTGGTCGGAGATCAGCGGGATGATCGCGTCGTTCGTCACCTCGCTTGCCGTGCTCGGATACCTCGGCTCGGCGTTCGTGCCGAAGGTGGTCGCCGCCGGCGGACCGGAGGCCGACGCGTGGGTGATGATCATCACCGTCTCGGTGACGACAGTCGTGTGGCTGGTCGTCACCTTTGCGACGAAGCCGGAACCGGAAGCGGTGCTCGAGGCGTTCTACAAACGCGTGCGCCCTGGAGGACCGGGCTGGCTTCGAATCTCTTCGAAGCTTGGTTACGGTCGCGAGGAGATCCCCGGCGGCAGGTTGGCGTGGGCAAACTGGCTCGCCGGCGTGATCGCGGTGTATGCCACGTTGTTCGGGATCGGCAAGATCATATTCGGGGAGTGGGTAGCAGGCGCGGTGCTGGTGGTGATTGCCGCCGTTGCGTTCGCATGGATCGCCCGGTCATTTACGGGAGACCGCTTCGCCCCGGACCGTTGAACGCCGCGTAGCTAGCCACTATATTTTCCAGTGAGTTACCGCTTTACACCGTCACAATCTTTGAGGTAGCCATGGCCACCACCCAGGAACCCGCCGTCACCGTTTCCGTTACGCCAACGGCCGCGGTCGAGGTCAAGCGATTCATGGAACAGGAAGGCGTCACCGAAACCGGTGGCGGACTTCGTGTGAGCGTGCAGCCCGGTGGCTGCAGCGGCTTCAAGTACGGCCTGCTCATCGAAGAGAAGGCGGCGGACGATGATGTCATCGTCGAGCAGGAAGGCTTCAAGGTGTTCGTCGACCCCTTCTCCGCCCAGTATCTCAACGGCGTGACCATCGACTACGTCTCGTCGATGCAGGGCGCCGGCTTCACCTTCTCGAATCCGAACTCGACGGGTGGCTGCGGCTGCGGCAGCTCGTTCAACGCGTAATCGCTAGCGCACGAAGGCCGGCGCATCTGGTGCGCCGGATGAATGGTTCCGCGAAGCCCGCGACGGTTGATGCCGTCGCGGGCTTCGTCGCATCGCAAGTCGTCGCGCCCATCTGATGCACACCTTTGGCGCGCTCGATCTCGCCGTCCTCCTCGCCTACCTCGGCGGCACCACTGCGCTCGGCCTGTACGTCGGCCGACGGCAGCGCAGCTCGAACGACTATTTCGTCGCCGAGCGGTCGATTCCGTGGTGGGCGGTGCTCTTCTCGGTGGTCGCGACGGAGACGAGTGCGCTCACCTTCATCTCGACCCCGGGACTCAGCTACGGCGGCGCGCCCCACACGGGCGATCTCGCCTTCCTGCAGATCGTCGCGGGCTACGTCATCGGTCGCATCGTGATCGCGTATACGCTGCTGCCGCGCTACTACAAGGGGCAGCTCGTGACGGCGTACGCGTTGCTCGAGCGCAGATTCGGTGTGGCGACGCGACGATTCACGTCGATCGTGTTCATGGCGACGCGCGCGCTGGCGGACTCCGTGCGCGTCTTCGCGACGGCGATTCCGATCGCCTTGATCATCGGGCCCGCGGTGAAGAATCCCGCACTCGTTACCCCGATCGCGGTTCTCCTCCTCGGGCTGCTCACCATCCTCTACACGTATCGCGGCGGGATGAAGGCCGTGGTGTGGACGGAGCTCGTGCAGGCCGGCGTGTATGTATTCGGCGGGCTCGTCGCGTGCGTGCTGCTCGGGCGTGCCGTGCCGGGCGGATGGAGCGCGATCCTTCACACCGCGGGCGACGCCGGGAAGCTGCGCGTGATCGACACGTACATGGGAGTCGACCGGCCGTACACGCTCTTCGCCGGGCTGCTCGGCGGCGCTTTCCTTTCGATGGCATCGCATGGCGCCGACCAGCTGATCGTGCAGCGTCTCCTCTGCGCGCGGTCGCTGCGCGATGCGCGCCGCGCGATCATCGGCAGCGGCTTTGCTGTGTTCGCGCAGTTCACGCTCTTCCTCGTGATCGGACTCGGACTCTGGGCGTTCTATCAGGGACGACACTTCGACGCGACCGATGTCATCTTTCCGACGTACATCGTCGAGCACATGCCGTCCGGATTGCTGGGGCTGATCGTCGCGGCGATCGTCGCGGCGACGATGAGCACACATTCGGGAGCCATCAACTCGCTCGCCGCCGCCGCGACGAACGACATCTATCTTCCGATTGCAAAGCTGTCTCCGGACGATCCGCGTGCGCTGAAGATTTCCCGGGCGCTCGCGGTGATGTGGGGTGTCATTCTCACCGGTGGTGCCCTCATGTTTCATGCGCAGGGGACGCCGGTAGTCGTGGTCGCACTCTCGATCGCGAGCTTCACGTACGGCGGCCTGCTCGGCGGCTTCTTTCTCGGGATTTTCTGGCGGCGCGCGATCCAGCGCGATGCGCTGATCGGCATGAGCGTGGGGATTCTCGCAATGGCAATCGTCGTTTCCGCAAAGCCGCTCCTTGCGGCCTTCCCGACCCTCGAGCCGACGCTCGCACCCGTCGCGCGCATCGCGTGGCCGTGGTACGTGCTGATCGGCACGACCATCACGATGCTGACGGGGATCGTCTCGTCGCTCGCGCATGCGATGCCGCCGCGCGTCGCGGCCGAGGTGGGCGCGTGATCGGGCTGGTGATCGGCGTGGACGCGGGGGGATCGCGCACCCGCGTCGCGGTCGCGGATGCGAGCGGCGAGATCATCGCGAGCGCCGAGCGCGAGGGAGGCGCCGTGAAGCCTGGCGAGATCGAGCGGTCGGCGTCGATCATCGCGGCCGCCGTGCGCGACGCGCTCATCACGCTCGATCCGACGCTCGGGACGCCGCGCGCACTGTGCGCCGGAGTGGCGGGGGTGGGACGCGAGAACGAACGTCGCGCGCTGAGCGAGGCGCTGCACGGCGAATCGCTCGCCGACGATGTGCTCGTGGTGACGGACGCGGAGATCGCGCTGGCGGATGCGTTCGGCGATGAGTCAGGGATCGTGCTCATCGCGGGGACGGGCTCGATCGCGCACGGGCGCGGGCCCGCCGGCGCGCTCGAGCGCGTGGGCGGCTGGGGCCCGAACATCGGTGACGAGGGGGGCGGCTACTGGATTGCGCGGCGCGCCCTTTCGGTGGTGACTGCGGCGACGGATGGGCGCGAGCCGGATACGTCGCTGATCGGCGCGATTCTCACCGCTGCGGAGCTGGACGAGGTCCAGTCGCTGATTCCGTGGACCGCGACCGCAACGGTGGCGCAGATTGCGTCGCTCGCCTCGGTCGTGGTGGCGAGCGCCGAGGCGGGTGATCTGCGCGCGAACGCGCTGCTCGGCCTTGCCGCGGAAGAGCTCGTGCTGCACGTGCGCACCCTCGCGCGCACGCTCTTCCAGGATGAGCGCGCGGCGATGCAGGTTGCGCTGGGCGGTGGACTGCTCGAGCCCGGGAGCGCGCTGCGCCGGCGTGTGGAGCACCGGCTCAAGAGCGCAGTGCCCGGGAGCAAGGTGCACGCGGCGGCGATCGTGTCGGTGCGCGGAGCGGTGAAGCGCGCATTGCAGATCGGCGCGGAAGCGCACACGGGAGCTGAGCTGATGTAAATGCAAACGGCGCGCGAGATCCTCGCGCGCCGCCGTGGTCTCGAGTCTCAAATGAAATCAGGGCGGCGTCGCTACCGGACGACCGCCCTGATTCCACACTGGCACCATGCCATTCGCCAGCAGCAAAACCGCGCGTACTTCGGAATTGATCACGGTGGTCATGTGCGCGAAGTCGATGCGCGAGATGTCGTCCGAGGGCTGATGGTAGTCCGCGTGCAGATTGAAGGTCGAGAGCGTGTGCGCTGGTATTCCGCGTTGCGCGAACGCGATGTTGTCGCTGCGCTCGAAGAAGTGCTGGGCGGGACGCGGATCCGCAACGATCGGAATGTGCTCGCGGGTCAACATCGCGCCCATGGTCGACCGGTCGTAGCCGGTGAGCCACGCCTTCCCCGCTCCACCAGCGAGCGAATCGGGGCGCCCGATCATCTCGGTCTCGAGATTCGCGACCACACTGTCGAGTGGTACCGGGAAGTGCGCGATCATCCAGTTCGTACCGAGCAATCCCTCTTCTTCGCCGGTGGTGAGCGCGAAGAGGATCGAGCGCTTCGGGTGCGAGCGCGCGAGCGCACGCGCGACTTCCAGCACGGCCACCGTTCCCGAGGCATCGTCGTCGGCGCCGTTGTAGATCGAGTCGCCGTTCACCGGCTTCCCGATGCCGAGATGATCGTAGTGCGCATCGATGAGGAGGATCCCTCCAGCGAGCTTTGGATCGCTCCCCTTCAGCAATCCGACGACGTTCACAGCGGTCTCATGTTTCCCCGGCGCCGCATCGCTGAAGCTCGAGCGCAGATCGATCGAGCTATCGGTCGCGGAGACAGGAACGCGCTGAAAGTAGCCGCTGTCGCCGACCGGGACGAGCCCGATGGTCTTCATCTGCGCGGCAAGGTAGCGCGCGGCGCGCGCGCCGCCCGCGGTACCGGTGAGGCGTCCCTCCATCGAGTCGTCCGCGAGTGCGGACTCCATGCGGCGCACGTCAGCGGCGGTGACGCGGACTGCGGGGCGCCCCTGCGCGTGGAGCGCCATCGACGCGAGTACCAACGCTGGCGTCAGCAGCCAAGCCCGGAACGTCAGCGCTCTCCTCGCACGATTTCCCAGCGGTCCATCACGGCCGTCGCCAGGCAGTTACCGACGAGGTTGATCGACGTGCGCGCCATGTCCATTACCGCATCGACGCCGAGGATCACGGCAACACCCTCGAGCGGCAGCCCAAACTGAGCGAGCGCCCCCGAAAGGATCACGAGCGACGCGCGCGGCACCGCGGCGACGCCTTTGCTGGTCAGCATGAGTGTGACCATCATGAGTAGCTGCGACTTGAGCGACATGTCGATCCCGGCCGCCTGCGCGACGAATACCGACGCGACGGCCAGATAAAGCGTGCTCCCGTCGAGATTGAACGAGTAGCCGGTAGGCAGCACGAACGCGACGATGCGCCTCGGCACCCCGAACGCCTCCATCGCTTCGAAGGCGCGCGGGAGCGCCGCCTCCGATGAGGCGGTGGAGAACGCGATGAGCCATGGCTCCTTCACCGCCGCCCAGAACTTGCCGATCGGGATACGCGCGATAAGCGCAACCGGTACCAGCACCGCAACGATGAAAATGATCAGCGCGATGTAGAGCGTGATGATGAGCATTCCGAGGTGCTTGAGCACGCCGATCCCGCTCGTTCCCACCGTCACCGCGATCGCCGCGCCGATGCCGAATGGCGCGAACCGCATCACGAGATCCGTGAGCTTGAACATGATCTCCGACAGGCTCTCGCAGAACGCGAGCATCGTCAGCTTGGAATTCTTCCCCGCGCGCGCGAGCGCGACACCGAAGAGTACCGAGAAGAAGACGATCTGGAGCACCTCATTGTTCGCCGCCGCCTCGAAGAAGCTCTGCGGCACGACGTGCTCGAGCACTCCCTCGAGCGTCACCTTCTTCTGCGCGAGGTCGTTGCCGACGGTCGCAGACGCGCCGGTGATGCTCACGCCGGCGCCCGGCTTGATGATGTTGACGGCCGAGAGGCCAATCACGAGCGCGAGCGTCGTCACGATCTCGAAATAGATGATCGAGCGCAGCGCGAGCTTGCCCACGCGCTTCATGTCGTCGCCGTGACCGGCGATCCCGACGACGAGAGTCGAGAAGATCAGTGGCACGATCAGGAGCTTGATCATGCGCAGGAAAATCGTCGACAGCACCTTGAGCGACGCCGCCTGGAACAGCGGCGCGGGCTGTCCCGGCACGGCGTTCGGAAACGCCACCCCGACGATGACGCCCAGAACCATAGAGATGAAGATCCAGTGCGTGAGCGTGAGACGGCGGAAGATCCCGCCGCC
>JBBRYY010000020.1:0-41475 GCA_038237245.1 Gemmatimonadales bacterium
CCTCGCACGTCGAAGACATCGAGTCGATCGCCCCGCATGTGCGAGATTTAGAGCCGGCCGGTCGTCGAGTCGAGGCTCTGATAGTCGAATCGTTTGGCCGCACCGGGAAGCGGGACATCGGCCACGAGCTCGAGACTCGAGGGGCGGGCGAATTCCGCGCTGTTCGACGCGCGTGTCGCGAGATCCGGGGGCGATGGCCAGGATGGCGGCGTCAAGGACGATGCCGTTGCAATACATGTTCGCAGCTGCGCACGCGCGCGCGTGGTGACGGTTACGAGAAGTACCGTTGCGACGACGAGCGCGGTGCGCACGAAGTTCGACGCGTTTGGCGCAGGAATGCTGGGATTCCTCATCGAAAAGTACACGAGCCCTCGCAATCGCGTTACGCCAGCGGTGCTCCTACCGTCCTGAGAGATATTTGCGCCACGAGTCCTGCGTTCCTCCAGCGACGATGCGCCAGATCAACAGGAAGACGCCGAGCGACAGGAAAAAATGAATCCATCCTGGCCCGTCATATGCGAACGTCACGATCGCCCAAACGATCAGCATCACGGCTGAAAGTGGATACGCGATCAGGTACAGAATTCGTTGCCAGGCCGGTGTGTTCATCAGATTGCATCCATGTTTGCGTGCCCATAACTTTACTACAGATCGGGGGCGAAGAGACTTAATTTTTGAGCCAACAAGTCTCTCGGGTGGGTTCGATAATCTACATTCACGTCATGCCCCAGTGCGGGGAAGGCGGACAGTGTGGTGAGGACCTCATACATTCGACGGGGCTTCAAAAATCCTCTTCGTTCCTTTCTCTTCGAGCCTCGTCCACCCGGCGAGGCTCGTTTTTTTGCCCTATCCCGGCGAATTCGCGAGCGGCTTCCCTCGCACGAGCCGCCAGAAAATTCCAGGCGCCGTCGGCCGATTCCAGATCCAGCTCACGACCAACAGCACCGCCCACCCCGCGTAGACGTACGTAATCTCGTCGCGCCAGCCAGCCTCGAGGAACTGCGCGAGCCAGAGCACGAAGAGAATCGCCGCGTCGTACCAGTGAAAGCGCATGTCCAGCAGCACCAGCACCGCCACCGCACTCTGCACGATCGTGAGCAAAATCTCCTCGCGCTGCGCGCCGTCGAATGGCAGCGCCGCCGGCGTCCCACGCGCGATCGAGAACACGATCGGGATCATTGCCGCCAGCACCGTCCACTGATTGATGTTGCTCGACACCATGTTGACGAGCGCCATCGGCGCCGTGCGCACGCGGCTCGCCCATTGGAACGCCGACACCTTCTCGGGGAACTCGCTCAGAAACGGCGCCACCCACTGCACGAGCACGAACTGGCTCACCCCCACCGTCCCCGCGATCGCGAGCATCGATTCCAGAAACGGATGCGCCGTGAAATAGATGAGCGCCGCGCCGAGCGCGAACAGCCCACCCACTGCGAACGTCCGCTGCCGTCCCGGGCGCGTCGCCGCCCAGCGCGAGATGCGCGGCGCGTCCGCCATCTCCTCCTGCTCGCGCGGCGGCATGCGCCAGAGTAGCGCGAGATAGACGCCGTAGATCGCTATCAGCACGATCGCATCGATGATGTCGATCGACCCCTTGTACCAGATCCAGACGAAGTACATCAGCGGCGGAACCGTCGTCAGCACTTCCACCGCGTGCTCGTTCTCGAGCTGTATCGGCGCGAGAAACGGTCGCGACTTGCGCCCGAAATACGCGGCCACGAAGAAGATCATTGGCCACGCGAGCCCGACCAGCAACCTGATCGCGCCAGTGAAGTTCGCGATCGCGAGGTGCGAGTGGCACCCGAGCGGCGGGCTCGCGACGAAGCAGTGCGCGCCGTCGCCTCCGGCGTGCCAGGCGATCACCGCCTCCACCGCGAACTCCGGAAGCGTCTGCACCCACGCCAGCAGCGCCAGCGCCAGCCCCTGCGAAATGAGGAACTGCGCCGCCTCGGCCGCCCACGCCACGAGAAAGGCGCTCGCGAGCATGCTCGGGAAGGTCCAGAGCGCGGACCACGCTGCCGGCGTTCCGCTGGCGATCAGGAGCAGCTTAGCTTTCACCGAGCACGCCGGGACTGGGTTGCGAGAAGGTTGGGGGAACCGCAGTCAGGACTCAAGCTCAGTCGCGCATTCTTTCGGAGGTTCGACGCAAGACATGGCCACCAGGAAATCCCGACCGCGCAGCAGCGGTCCGAGCGCCGACAAGCGCGACGTCGATCGTCCGGCACGCCCGCTGAACGTCCGCAAGCGCGTTGATGCGGCGACGGTCGCGGAGCCCGCAGACGACTGGGGGCTCGATCTCGATCCCGCCCCGGAGCACAACGCCGAGTTCGAGCGCGTCATCCACCGCACCCTCGAGCTCATTGGAGAAGATCCCGAGCGCGAGGGCCTCAAGAAGACGCCGCAGCGCGTCGCGAACTCGCTGACCTGGCTCACGCGAGGCTACGACATGGACGTGCACGACGTCGTCGGCGACGCGGTGTTCAACGAGAATCACAGCAGCATGGTCATGGTGCGCGACATCGAGCTCTATTCGTTGTGCGAGCATCACATGCTCCCGTTCTTCGGGCGCGCGCACATCGCCTACATCCCCGACGGAAAGATCGTCGGGCTCTCGAAGCTCCCACGCATCGTCGACATGTTCGCGCGCCGGCTGCAGGTACAGGAGCGTCTCACCGAACAGGTCGCGCAGGCCGTGCAGGATGTGCTCGCGCCCAAGGGCGTTGGCGTCGTGATCGAGGCGATGCACCTCTGCATGATGATGCGCGGCGTGCAGAAGCAGAACTCGCAGACCGTCACCTCCGCGGTGCGCGGCATCTTCAGGAACGATGCGCGCACGCGCGAGGAGTTCCTCTCGCTCGCCTACGGCCGCAACTCGCTCTCCCGTTGACCAGCACCGGCACGCCGAAGACCGCGCTCATCACCGGGGGCTCGCGCGGGATTGGGCTCTCGGTCGCGCACGTGCTCGTGCGCGCGGGCGTGCGCGTCGCGCTCATCGCCCGCGGCGCGGATGAGCTCGCGACGCGCGCCAGGGAGCTCGGCGCCGACACGGTCGTCGTCTCCGCCGATGTCACGCACGTCGCCGACGTCGATCGCGCCGTCGCCCTCGTGGAGAAGGCGTTCGGAGGCGCACCCGATCTTCTCATCAACAATGCGGGCATCTTCATCCCCAAGGCGCTCGACGTCATCACCCCCGAGGAGTTCGAGCGGCTGATCATGATCAACCTCATTGCCCCCTTTTATCTGCTGCGCGCCATCCTGCCGGCCTGGAGAGCGCAGAAGCGCGGACATCTCATCACGCTCGGCTCCATCGCCGACCGTACCATCTTTGCCGAGAACGGCGCATATTCCGCGTCCAAGTTCGGGATCCGCGCGATGCACGAGGCGCTGCGCGCCGAGACGAAGGGGACGGGGGTGCGCACGACGCTGGTGTCGCCGAGCGCGGTGGATACGCCGATCTGGGATGCGGTCGTGCTCTCGAAAGACAGCCGCTTTCCGCCGCGCGATCAGATGCTGACGTCGGACGCGGTGGCAGAGGCGGTGGTGTGGGCAGCGATGCGTCCGACGAACGTGAACATCGACGAGCTCCGCATCTCGGCGGCATAGGCACGCGCCGTGTTTCTCGAGCTGGTCGACTCGCTCCGCTGCGTGCGCGCGCATGAGGACAGCTGGCTCGTTGCGCGCGCAGATGAGATGGTTGCGCGGCACGTGGTGGAGGGAGAGCTCGGGTGCCCGGTGTGTCTCACGCGGTATCCGATCCACGAAGGCGTCGGCGACTTCACGCTGGGCGAGACGACCCCTCGTCACGCAAGGGGAGTCGCCGCCGAGCAGATCGGCGCGCTGGCCCTTCGCGCCGCGGCCTTGCTGGGGCTCGGCGAGGCTGGCGGCATCGTGGTGCTCGCGGGCGAGTGGAGCGCCGGGGCGAACGAGCTCATCGCGATGACGGAGCACGTGATGGTTCTGGCGCTCGACGACTCGCAAAAGCTCCAGAGTGGCGGCGCGCTCTCGCTGGCGCGCATCGCCGACACGCTCCCGCTCGCCGCTGGCTCGGTGCGCGGCATCGCGGTTGATGCCGCGCACGCGACACCCTCGCTACTCGCTGGTGCGGAGCGCGCCCTCGCGCCGGGCGGTCGGCTCATCGCTCCTGCCTCCGCGCGAATTCCCGACACGCTGCGGGAGCTCGCCCGCGATGACGAGCACTGGGTTGCGGCGGCCTCCGCCGGCTCCAAACCCTCAGCGCCGGTCTCCATCGCGGTCAATCGGCACTCGACCGCATAGCCGCCATGCGGTGGGTAAGCTTCGGGAGCGCACACGCGCTCTCTCATTTCAGGTGACTATCCCATGTCCTCTGCCCATCTGCACCTTCAGGACGACAAGCTCTACCCCTTCGACGCTCGCTGCGTCGCCAAGCGCTTTCGCCACGCTGCGATCTTCGGGGCGCTCGACGCGCTCAGCGTCGGCGAGACGATGCGCTTCCGCAACGACCACGATCCGCTTCCGCTTCTCGCGCAACTGCGCGAGCGCTACGGCGACAGAATCACGGTTGCATACGTGAGCAAGGAGCCGCGCGAGATCACCATCGACTTCGCCGTCGTCGGCTGAGGCGTTCGCCGCGCTGCGGGAGCCGTCGATCAGGCTCCCGCGCGCCACTCCTCTGCCGTATACGCCGCGTCGATCAGCGCGCGGAATTTTCTGTCGACCGTGCGCCGCTTGACCTTGAGCGTCGGCGTCAGCTCGCCGCTGTCGATCGTAAAGTCCTGCTCGAGCAGCACGACTTTCTTGGGTTTCTCGAACGGCGCGAATTTGTCGAGCGCACCGATCACCTCGCGCTCCATCTTCGCCTTCACCAGCGGGTTCGAGAGCAGATCGCGATGGTCCTTGAACGCGATGCTCTTGTAGGTCGCCCATTGAGCGAGCTGATCGAAGTCCGGCACCACGAGCACGAGCGGGAACTTGCGACGGTCGCCGATCATCACCGCCTGCACGACGTACCTGTTCGCCCGCACCGCATTCTCCACCGGCTGCGGTGCGATGTTCTTGCCATTCGACATCACGATGATGTCCTTCTTTCGATCCGTGATGCGAAGCAGCCCATCCTCGAGCGACCCGATGTCGCCCGTGTGAAACCAGCCCTCCGCATCGATCGCCTCAGCCGTCGCCTCCAGCTTGTTGAAATACCCCTTCATGACGTGCGGCCCACGTGTGAGGATCTCGCCGTCCGGCGCAATCTTCACCTCCACACCGGCCATGGGCTCGCCCACTGTGCCGATCGTGAATCGCTTCGGCGAGTTGACCGAAATCACCGGTGACGTCTCGGTGAGCCCGTACCCCTCATAGATCTTCAGCCCCGCAGCGTAGAAGAAGCGATTGATGTCCGGCGCCAGCGGCGCGCCTCCGGATACGAAATACCGAAGCCGTCCGCCCACAGCCGCTCGAACCTTCGAGAAAACCAGCTTGTCCGCTATCGCGTGCTCGAGCCCGAGCAGCACCCCCGGCTTTTTCCCCACGAGCGTCACGTCCGTCCAACGCTCGCCCACCCGTTGCGCCCAGAGAAAGATCCCGCGCTTCACTCCGCCCGCGCGCATCGCGGTGTCGGTGATGCGCGTGTGGATCTTCTCGTAGATGCGCGGCACCGAGACGACGATGGTCGGCTGCACCTCCTGCATGTTCTGCGCGATCGTGTCCATGGTCTCGACGTACGCGATCGAGACGCCGCCAGCGAACATGAGGTAGTCCACCATGCGCTCGAAGATGTGCGACAGCGGCAGAAAGCTGAGCGAGGTGTCCGTCGAGTCCATTGGAAGCAGATCGAGCGCCGCCGATACGTTCGACGCGATGTTGCCGTGCGACAGCATCGCGCCCTTCGGCTCGCCCGTCGTTCCCGATGTGTAGATGATCGTCGCGATCTGGTCGGGCTCGATCGCGAGCGCCGCCGCACGGTATGCCGCCGCGGCATCCGGCGTCATGATCGCCGCACCCTTCGCCTCGAGTGCCGCAATCCTGATCGCGCTACCAGTCGCCGCATCCTCATCGAACACGATGATGTGCTGGAGCGCCGGCAGCTCGCCCTTGACCACTTCGATCTTCTTCGCCTGCTCCTTCGACGACACGAAGATCGCCACCGCTCCCGAATCGCGCAGGATGTACGCGACCTGCTCGGCGGGGAGCGTCGGATAGATCGGCACGTCGGTCATGCCGCTCATCAGGCATGCATAGTCGGTGATCGCCCACTCGGGACGATTCTCCGAGAGAATCGCGACCCGGTTGCCCGCGGGCACGCCCAGCGCGCGAAGCCCGAACGCGACGTGGCGAACGCGGTCGGCGAGTGTGCGGTGCGAGATCGGTTGGTAGAGGCCATCGACCTTCGTCTGCAGCGCGTTCGGAAGATCGTGCTCCTCGACCGCATCGACGAACAGCTGCGAGAGCGTGGCTGGATGTTTAGGCATACCGCCCTACGGAATGTGGACGAGCACCTTGAATCGCATCGGGCTTCCCGGCACCAGCGTGCGGTCCGGATAAAATGCGCGGGCTTCGACGACGACGGTGTCGTTGTACTGCTGCGCCACGGTGGATTTGTGGAGAAAACGCGTCGCCGTGCCTTCGACTCCGCTGATGCCCGTGGTATCGACGAGCGAAAACTTCGCGTTCTCGCCAGTCAGCAGCACGTGTGTCGAGTCTCCATCGTTGAAGCTGGCGGGGTAGATGAAGGAGTACTCGATCCGCCAGTGGTCCACCGGAATAGACTCCGAAGACACGGTCACCGATAGCGGGAAGAGCGAATCGGCCTTCACTGCGAAGTCGATCGTGTCGTTCGCCGCCGTCTGGGTGATCAGCTGATCCGGGCGCGACACGACCCAGATCGTATCCGGTGGTGACTGAAGCCCGCTCGTCTGCGCGACCACCCGCGCCGAGCCAAGGGCCTGCGCCACGACGTGTCCGGAGATCGAATCGATCGTGACGACGTGCGTGGTATCCGCGCGCCTGTAGATGAGCGGCGCATCCTGAATGGTGTCGCCGGACGCGTTGAACACCACCGCTCGCAGCGAGTCGATGCCGCCGAGCGTATCGTGCAGTGCGTCGCCGACGAGCATCGACGGAAGCTGCGGCGGCTTGAACTCGATCGAGACTGGCGTGTTCGGCCCCGACTTCGAGTCGCCGCACGATACCGACAGGGCAGAGAGGCACACGAGCGCGGCGGCACGTAGCCGCTCGAGCGAACACGTACTGCCCGTTGGCGCCCGCCCGTTCACGTGAACCGCTCGGCGAGCACCGTCGCGAGATTCACGAACGCCTGCGACGCGGGATCCGCGGGATCGCGCAGCACCACCGGCTGCCCGGCCGCGAACGCATCGGACGCCGCCGCGCTGCGCGGAATCGTGATGTCGAAGACCATGTCGCGCGGAAGATTCGCGCGCAGATATTCGGTGACGCGCTGGCAGCCGAGACTCGCTGGATCGTACATCGTGAGCACGATGCCATCGAGCGTGAGCTCCTCGTTCGTCGCCGCGATCTCCTGAATGCCGCGCAACATCTGTGGCGTCGTCTGCAACGCGAGCGGCTCGCACTGGAGCGGGATGATGACGTGCTGGCTCAGCTCGAGCACGCGCCGCGGAATCGCGCCGAGCCCCGGCGGCGTATCGACGATCACGACTTCGCAGCGCTCACGCGCGATCGCGATCATGTCGCGCAGCAGCGTGCTCGTCTCGATCTCGTGGTTGTAGCCGATATGGCTGGTCTCGGTGCTCACGCTGCCGGCGAGAATCACGCGCAGCCAGGGCAGGGCGGTAGGGAGGATCACTTCGCGCAATGGACGCGCGCCACTCAGAAAATCCGAGATCCCGTACGGCGCCTCGCCGCGCCGGAGTCCGACACCGTAGCGCACCGCGCCCTGCGGATCCGCGTCGATGAGCAGTGTCTTCAGTCCGCGTCGCGCGAACGCCGCCGCCAGATTCACCGCCGTGGTGGTCTTGCCGACGCCGCCCTTCTGGCTGACGATGGCGAGCACGTGTCCCACGCGCTATTCCGGCTCCGCGAGCGGTGCGGCGCCCGTGCCGGACCGAAGCTGCTCGAGTGCAAGGCGTGCATGCGTGACCCATCGCTCCGCTTCGACGCTGCTGGGCGCGTGATTTAGAAATGCCGTCAGATGCTCCTCCGCTCCCGTCGCATCGCCACGCTTGAGCAGCAGAAACGCGAGCCCGTAGTGCGCGCCGCTCAGCTCGGGCTCGAGATCGAGCGCGCGGCGGTAGCAACGCACCGCGTCCTCGAGCCGTCCCGTCTTCGAGAACGCAATCGCCATGTTCTGGAGTATGCGCGGATCGCTCGGCCTGTCGCGCAGGGCGAGGCGGTAGGATGTGAGCGCGGCGTCGTAGTCGCCCTGCCGCTCGAGCGTCAGCGCCTCGTTCAGATAATCGAGTCGCTGCGGCTTTGGCGCTGCGTGGGCACTACCGCCGGTGAGCCGTTGCCACCAGGACATGCGTTTGGAGGCCGAGGTCGGGGTGGGCGGAAGCGCAGGCGGAAAATCCCCGGGGCAGGGATTCATCTGCGAGCGAGAAAAAAGTTATCGTCTACGTCACGAGGCAGCAACCGTGCTGTTGTAGTCGCAGGCTCCGGGCTAGCTTCCCCAGTATGGAAGAAAAGTACCGCGACCGCATCTCAGGAGAGCTATGCCCCGACGCCAGGTAGTCGATCGTTCGCGCGGCGTGCTCGAAGTCGATTGGCCGCTGTTCGGCGAGATGTCGCGCGCGCTCGCGCTCAAGGTTGCGCGCGGCTACGACCCCGAGCTGGTCGTCGGCATCGCGACCGCGGGCGTGGTCCCGGGTGCCGTGATCGCCGCGATTCTCGACAAGCCCTTCCACTCGATCATCGTCAGCCGGCGCTATCAGGCGGAGACTGTTCGGGAAACGCCGAGCGTCTTCGGGAGCGTGCCGACGGATGTGCGGAACCGGCGGGTGCTCCTCGTCGATGAGACGTGCGACACCGGGTCGACGCTGCGACTGGCCGTCGCGGCGATCGTGAACGCGGGAGCGTCGGATGTGCGGACGGCCGTGGGCTTTCGGACGGGCTCGTATCAGCCCGATTTCGCCGGGCTCGAGACGGAGAGCACGATCGTGCTCCCGTGGGATCATGAGGTGAATCTGGGCGGAGCGGGCTAGCACCGCCCGATCGGTCGTTCCGCTCAGGCGCTCTTAAGCACCTCCGACGGATCGACCATCGCCGCTCGCCGGCCGGGTATCCAGCTCGCCAGCCCCGCGATTCCCAACAGTCCGATGCAGGTCGCGCCGAAGGTAAGCGGATCGGTGGGACTTACATCGTACAAGAGGCCGCTGAGCAGTCTCGTCGCGCCCAGCGCGATCGCTGCGCCGACGCCAATTCCCAGAAGCGCCAATCCGAGCCCCTGCCGCGAGATCATTCGGCTCACCTCGGCCGGTTGCGCGCCGAGCGCGATTCGGACCCCGATCTCACGCTGACGCAGGCTCACTCCGTACGCCATCACACCGTATAGCCCGACCGCGCCCAGAATGAGCGCGAGAGAGCTCGCGACCACCAGCAGCAACACGGTCGCCCGTGCGCGCGCGGAGGCGGCGGCGACGACCGCATCGAGCGACTGCTGATCATACGTCGGCAGCGCAGGGTCGAGGGCGTGTACGATGTTGCGCACCGCCAACGAAAGGTCTTGCTCCCCGCGCGTTTTTATCAGAAGCGAGACGAATCGCGGAGCGCTCGTCGGACTCGAGTCCGCGCTGGACAAGGAGCCGTAGATCGCATCTTCTGCCGGCTTGTCGAGCGCCTCGTAGTGAACGTTGGCGACCTCGCCCACAATCGTGTACCACGGCCCAGCAATCCCGGGACGAATGTTCTTGCCCAACGGATTTCCACCCGGCCAATAGCGCTCTGCGAACGCCTTGCTGACGATCATCTCGGCGGAGCGATGCGTTCCATAGGGCGACTGGAACGCGCGTCCCGCCAGCAGGGGAATACCCATCGTCCTGAAATACGCAGGATCGACGGTGGCTGCGAAGTGAACCCGGGGAAGCAGGTCAGGCGGAAGCGGATGATCCTCAATCGTGACTATGTTGTCATTGTGATCGCCGCTGAGCGGTACCCAATCGCTGATCGTGGCATTCTGAACGCCAGGCAAGGCCCGGACCTCGTCGAGCAGACGCGCGTAGAAGCGCACGACTGATGTGCCAGTCGGATACGTCGCCGCCGACAGCGCCATCCGCGTTACCGCGACGTGACGCGCGTCGAAGCCTGGGGCGACGTTTCGCAGTCGCGCAAAGCTGCGCCCGAGCAGTCCCGATCCTGCGACGAGCACGAGGGCGAGAGCCACCTGCGAAACGACGAGTATGCTCCGCGTACGTTGGCGATCGATGCCTGAGGTCGCGCCGCGTCCGGATTCGCGTAGCACGATTGCAATGGGAATCCTGCGCGCCCTCAGGAGCGGAATCAGACTCACGAGCAGTGCGCTGAGCACGCATATCGCCACCGCGAACGCGAGGACGGAGCCGTCGACGGACACATCACGGAGGCGCGGCACGCTGATCGTATCCGCCAGGCCGGTCGCCCACGCCACCCCGGTGAGCGTGAGCAGAATGCCGATGGCCCCACCGGCCGCGGCGAGCACGAACGACTCACTCAGACACTGCGCGACGATTCCTGCGACGCCGGAGCCCAGGGCGCCCCGGACGGCGAGCTCGAGCTGGCGCGCTTCGCCCCTCACGAGCAGCAGATTCGCCACATTTGCGCACGCGATGAGCAGCACGAGGCCGACACTGCCGAACAGCACCCACAGGAGTTGGGACACGTCTCCCACGATCGAATCGAGCAACGGCGTGACCACCGGACGCATGTGCGCCTGCTCCCACATCGCCGGCGGAATGCCACTTGGAAATTCGTCCAGAATGCCTGGCAGCACGCGTTCGAGATCGGCGCGTGCGCGTTCCGTGGTTGCGCCCGGACTCAATCGCGCGATGCCGCGTAGGTTGAAGTTTCCGACGATCGCCCTCGACGGGTCGAGCGGAATGGGAAACCAGAGCTCGGGCGTTGAACGCGGGAAGACGAAGGTGCGCGGCATGACGCCAACGATCTCCCGGGACACGCCGTCGGTGACGATACGTTTCCCGATCGCCGCAGCGGAGCCGCCGAAGTGTTGCTGCCAGAATCGGTATGACAGCATCGCAACGGGCGTCGCATCCACCCGATCTTCTCCGACATGAAAGTCGCGCCCCGCCACCGGCGGAATGCCCAGCACGCTGAACATGTTGGCGGTAATGAGCGCGGCCGACACTCGCTCCGCCATCCCGGTCTGCCCGTCGACCATTTCGAGGTTGACGTCTCGATCGCGCCACGCGCTTATGCCGCTCAAGGCGCGCGCGTGCTCCTGGTAGAAGAGGACGCTCGCGTCGGACTGGTCGAGATCCCTCGTGCCGGAGAGCTGGATGGAGTGCGTCAGCGCGACGAGGCGCTGCGGGTCCGCGTACGGCAGCGGTCGCAGCAGAACGCCGTTGACGACGCTGAACACCGCGGTCGTCGCGCCGATTCCGAGTGCGAGCACCAACACCGTGGTGATGGAGAAGCTCGGTACACGGAGCAGCCGACGCGTAGCGTGGCGAAGCTCCGAGAATGGCAAGATGCGGTGAACGTCAAACATGAGAGACTCCTCCCGATCGCGACCGGATGGTTTGCGAAGGATCGACCAGATGGACGACGCGCGCTCGGCGATCGCCTGTGTCAACAGATCGTGCACGACTGAGAGGTAGAATGCGGCGAGCGACCATCGCCGCTGCGCCGCATCGCGTCGCTGATCGCGGAAGGCCTCGATGAGATCGCGCTCGAAGTCGCGCCGAAAGCGCGATGGGTACAGATGCAGGAGCGCGCGATAGAGCCGCTCCCCCATGTTGAGTGCAGGAAGACGGAAGTCCCCCATCAGGCGAGCGCCGGTCCGCCGCGCAGCGCCGCACGCGCCGCAGCTGCGAGACTCGCCATCCGCTCGGCTTCCGTCGCGATCGTGCGGCGGCCGAGGGCGGTCACGCGGTAGTAGCGCCGGCGTTCATCGTCTGAATCGGCGGCGGGGCGTCGTTGCGATTCGACGACGAGCCCGTCGTCGAGCATGCGACGTAGCAGCCTATAAAGTGCCCCTGCCTGCAACACGACAGTGCCGCCAGAACGCTCGCCCGCTTCGCGCATGATCGCGTAGCCGTGGCGCTCGCCGTGCAGCAACACCAACAGGATATAGAAGGCGTCCTGGCTGATGCGAAAGCTGTCCCTCGCCGCTGAGTTGTCGACCATGATCCGGTGGATGATATAAACAAACTGTTTATAGACTCACCGTATATATGAGTATTGTTCACAGACGTCAAGCGGGCGCCAATCAGACAGTCTGATCGGCGCCCGCTTTCAGAAACGATTGGCTGTACGACTCTCGCCGAAGCTCGGCATCAGCGCCGAGCCATTGTCGCGCTAGGCGACCGCCGCCACCGCGTCGGTGTAGCTGTGCCCCTTCTCCATTTCGTCGTACACATAGCGCATCACGTCGGCGTTGCCGAGGAGGAAGCGGCAGCGGTCGTGGCCGGCAGAGCGGCACTCGACTTCGAGGACGGCGAGCGGAACGTCGGACAGACGGCCGAAGAAATCGGCGAAAAGTCCCGTGGTGATGTGGCATCCCGGCTGGTCGAGTCCCGCTCCGGGCTCCGACTCGCCCCAGTCCGCGGAGTCGACGGTCGCGAGCGCCTCGCCCATCGACCCGACGGTGATCGAGCCCCAGCCTGCTTCGCGAAAGTATGTGGACGCCTTGCGCTGGAACTCACCAACCTCGAGATCCTCGGGCGCCGCCTTCCCCTGCTTGCGGAGCCACTCGCGGAACGACTGATAGACGGCTTCACCGCCCGCGTAGCCGGCTTCCTGAAGCGCGCCCGCAGCTGCGGGACCCGCGTCGCGGAAGAGGATCGAGCGGAGCGCGGTGAGCGTCGTGCGGCTCATCGCGACCATCTTGTGGTCGGCCAGATCGATGGAATGGATCATGTCGGTATCTACGTTTCTCCCTCAACGCGCCGCAAGAGCCCCGCTTCATCGATGACCTCGATGCCGAGCGTTCTTGCCTTCTCGAGCTTGCTCCCGGCCGCCTCGCCCGCGACGACGAAAGAGGTAGTCTTGGAAACGGAGCTCGTCACATTCCCGCCGTGCGCCTGCACCAGCGCTGTGGCCGCCGCCCGCGACAGGGTCGGGAGCGTCCCGGTAATGACGACCGTCAACCCCGCGAGGGAACGGCCAACGGTTTTCGCCTGCGGCTCGGTGAGCGTTAGCCCCTCCGTGGCGAGGCGCTTCATCAATTTGCGGCTGTTTGGCTCCGCGAAGTACTCGGCCACCGACTTCGCGATGATCCCCCCGATCCCGCGCACGCTCTCGACCTCCTCCACCGTCGCCGCCATCAGCGCATCGAGCGAGCCGAACTGTCGGGCGAGGAGCTGCGCGGCGCCCTCGCCTACGTGGCGGACGCCGAGCCCGTTGAGGAGTCGCGAGAGCGGCTTTGCCTTCGAGTCCCGAATCGCCGCAACGAGCTGCTCCGCGCTCTTCTCCGCGAAGCGCTCGAGCGACACGAACTGCTCGACCGTGAGCACGTACAGATCCGCCATATCGTGCACGAGCCCCGCCTCAATGAGCTGTGCGATCCGCTTGTACTGCAGCCCTCGAATGTCCATCGCGCCGCGCGAGGCGAAGTGCACGAGCCCCTCGAGCTGACGTCCGGGACACTCGACGTTGGGACAGTAGACCGCAACCTCCTCCTCGTCGCGCAGCACGGGGGTGTTGCAGCTCGGGCAGCGCTTCGGCATGTGCCAGACTTTCTCGCTGCCCTCGCGCCGCTCGGGGAGCGAGGCGAGAATCTGCGGGATCACGTCGCCCGCGCGCTTCACCTGCACGTAGTCGCCGACGCGCAGATCCTTCTCGTGGATCAGCTCCTCGTTGTGCAGCGTCGCGAGCTTCACCGTCGTCCCGCCGATCTCCACCGGCTCGAGCATCGCGAACGGATTGAGCGCGCCCGTGCGCCCGACGTTCACCGCGATCGCGAGCAGCCGTGTGATCGCAATGTCGGGCGCGAACTTCCGCGCGATCGCCCACCTCGGCTCGCGCCCGCCGATGATCCCGAGCTCCTCCTGCATTCTCAAGGAATTCACCTTTACCACGACGCCATCAATCCCGAAGTTGAGCTGCGCGCGAAGCGTGTGCTCCACTTCGTGTACGAACTTCGTAACGTCCACGAGCGTCGCGCAATTCTGCCGGTGCGACTCCACAGGAAAGCCCCAGCGCGCGAGCGTATTGAGCAGCTCGCGCTGAGTGGTGAAGGGAAGCGCAACACCGTCGGGCGCAGCAGCGGCGAAGCCGAAGAAGCGCAGCGGGCGCGTCGCCGTCATCGCGGGGTCGAGCTGGCGCAGCGATCCCGCCGCCGAGTTCCGCGGGTTCGCGAAGATCGGCTCGCCGGCCTTCGCCCGCTCCTCGTTCAGCCGCTCGAACGCATCAAACGGCAGATAGCACTCTCCACGAATCTCCACCAGCCTCGGCGGGGCGGGATCATTCAGGCGCAGCGGAATGTCGCGCATCGTCCGCAGATTCGGCGTCACGATCTCGCCGATCGTCCCGTTGCCGCGCGTCGCGCCCGTCACGAGCACGCCATCTTCGTAGGTGAGACTCACTGCGGTGCCATCAATTTTGAGCTCCGCGCTGTATCCGCCCGTCGCATCCTCTCCGACCTGGCGTGCGATGCGCGTCTCCCACTCGACCATTTCGTCGTCGTCGAAGGCGTTGCCGAGCGAGATCATGGGGATCAGATGTGCATGCTTGGCGAGCGATCCCTGCGGTGGCGCACCCACGCGCTGCGTCGGCGAGTCGAGGGTGCGCAGCTCCTCGTGCTGCTCTTCGAGCTCCTTGAGCTCGCGATACATGCGATCGTAGTCGAGATCCGAGATCTCGGGGCGATCGAGCACGTAATACTCGTACGACGCGCGCTCGAGAGCGCGACGAAGCTCCGCGGCGCGCGCGGCGAGAGTAGTGAGGCTCGCGGACATCTGTGAAAGTTGTTGAGAGGCGTACCGACTGCAACGGCTGGACACGAAAAGAGCCGAAAAAAAACGAATCGAAGCTGGCACGGGAGAGACACTCTCGCCGCGCAAGATTCGATTCGGGCACCTTTCATCGTCATCCGTGCTCGTAGTAAGCGGTCCCTCTCCCCTCTACCCCTTTGCTTCCTCGCTCATCACTTCCATCGCAACCGATACCAGCCGCTCGAGCTCCTCATCCGCATGCGCCGGCAGGAGCGTCTCCGCCCACATATGATCCTCGGCGTTCGTGTAGCGGTCGAGCAGGCGGCGCACGAAGGCGACGAGCGTGATGCGCTGCAGCTCGCTCCGGCGCTGTGCCTGCTCCTGCGACTTCTGCCCCGTGAGGAGCGTCTCGAAGCGGTGTGCATTGCGGAGCGCGTTCGCCGTGAGCGAGGCGATCACTTGGCAGAAGCGCACATCGCGGTCGGCGAAGGGCGCGGACTCGCGCTCGGTGCGCAGGAAGATTGCGCCGATGACCGTGCCGCGCCAACGAATCGGCACCACCACGATCGACCGGACGTTGCGCAGTGCGGCCATCATCTCGACACCCTGATACATCGGGTGCGTGCTTGCGTCGGGGATGAACACCGTCTCGCCGCTCTGGAACGCGCGCTTGAGCTCGGGATAGCGATCCAGATCGACGATGAGATTGCCTATCGACGGATCTTCATAGGTCGCTACGAGCCGGACGCTCTGCGCGTCGCCGGCGAGGTAGATCGAGCAGCGATCGAGGCCGAAGGTCTCGCCGAGCTTGCGAGCGATGGTGCGGAGAATGTCGGTGAAGTGCAGGGAGGCGGAGATCTCCGTGAGTATGTCCACCACGGCGACCAGATGGTCGCGCTCGCGCTCGAGCTCCGCGACTCGCGCGCGAAGCACACTCGTCTCGTCAGCCGGACCGCGCTGTTCCTCCACCAACTGCTCCGCTCGCATGCTGATCATCGACGTCCTTCACGTTCGCGTTGAATGTGTCGCCATCGAACTTGATGACTTGATTCCGGCCGACCGCTTTGGCGACATAGAGCGCATCATCGGCGGCCTTCACGAGCTGTTGCCGGGTGTGAATGCGCGGATGTTGTAATCCCGCGACGCCGACGCTGATCGTGCACGAGAGCGCGCCGCCGTCGTATTCGAACTGATGCTTCTCTACCTCCTGACGCACGCGCTCGGCGAAGGTCACCCCCGCATCGGGGACGGTCCCCGGTAACAGGACCATGAATTCCTCTCCGCCGTAACGTCCGATGCGGTCGATGTCGCGGGCGAGGTGATTGAGCAGCGTGGCGAACTGCGTCAGCACCATGTCTCCAGCCTGGTGACCGTGGCTGTCATTCACACGCTTGAAGTGGTCGATGTCGAACATCGCCAGCGTGAGCGGCTCGTGCAGCCGGCTCGAATGCTCGAACATCTCGTCGAGCCTCTCGTCGAGATGGCGGCGGTTGAAGACGCCGGTGAGCACGTCCGTGATCGCCATCTGCTCGAGCTCGACATTCTTCGCGGCCACCTGGTCCTGCAGCGCCTTGATCCGGAGCGACGCCGTCATCCGCGCCTGCAGCTCGGCGTAGTTGATCGGCTTCGTGATGTAGTCGTCCGCGCCTGAATCGAGCCCCGTGACTTTGCTCTGCGTCGTGTCGAGCGCGGTCTGCATGATGATCGGGATGAACGGCAGCGTCTTGTCGGCCTTGATGCGCCGCGCGACTTCGTTCCCATCCATGAGTGGCATCATCACGTCGAGCAGGATGAGGTCGGGTGGGGATGCGGCGACGAGGCGCAGCGCGGTCTCGCCGTCGGCCGCGGTGATCGTACGGTAGCCCAGGGCGTCCAGCCGCACGCGGAGCACCTCGACGTTGTCGGGGTGATCGTCGACGATGAGAATCAGCGGAGAGGAGTTTTCCTCAGCGGCCATTGCCCTTTCCGATGAACTTCTCGACCTCGCTCACGACCGCCTTCGGCTCGCACGGCTTCGCGAGATAGCTGTCGCAGCCGACCTCCATCGCCTTCTCGCGATCCGATGCGAGGGCGTGGGCCGTGAGCGCGATGATCGGGATGCTGCGCGTCTCGGGATCGCGCTTGAGCACCTGCGTGGCCTCCCAGCCATCGATCACGGGGATCGAGATGTCCATCAGTATGAGGTCGGGGCGCTCGGCGCGCGCCTTGGCGATCCCTTCCTCGCCATTGAGCGCTTCCATGACGGTATACCCGAAGTGCTGCAGGATGGTCGAGTAGACGATGCGATTATCTTCATTGTCCTCGACCAGCAGTACAGTCTTACCACCGATGCTCATGCGTCTCCTCGCCCCGCAGGGTCCCTGGCCTCGGCCCGGGAGAGAGAAACCGGAAATGGTGCGGCTTCGGCTTTCGAGGCCCGAAGCGTGCACACGTCGACCGTACCCGAGCACTGAGCAAACGGAGTTGACAGAGCGAAGGGCAGGTCGACCGTGAGGGCATGTCAGCAAGATTCTTACCATTGGGGGGCGTCGCTAAGGCCCCGTAACAGGAGTTTGTCATGGCACGTACGACTGATTACTCAAGCACCGGTACGCCCCCGCGGGCGCGCCAAGCCAACATGGACGCGAGCGACTCGCTCGACTCCGTCGTCTCCGACAGACCGCGTGGCAAGAGCTACTCGAGCAGCATGGAGATGAAGCATGCGGCGATCTTTGGCGCGGGGATCGCGCTTGGCGCGCTCATCGGCGCGGGAGCCGCCCTCCTCTTTGCACCGCAGAGCGGTGAAGAGACGCGCGGACTGATCAGCGATCGCGCGCATCAGTTCGGCGATCGCGTCGGCGACCGCATCGACGATGCGCGTGGCGATCTCGGCTGGTACATGCGCCGCGGGCGCCGCAAGATGCGTCGTGGCGCCGAGCGTAGCCGGTGGGCCGGCCAGGATCTGGCCGACCGCGTTCGGAAGGGCTGGTAGGGCGGCGCGCGCTACTTCTTTTCCAGCTTCGCCAGCTCGGCCTGGGCCTCGCGCTTGTAGTGCGCGTCGTTGTAGTCCGTGATCGGCCCGTCGATCACCGCCTGAAACTGCACCTTCGCCTTCTCGATGTCGCCCGGTTTATTGCGATCGCGATAAACCTCGGCGAGATCGAGGTGGTGCGTGATGCGCACGGGATCGAGTTGCACAGCGCGCTCCATGTAGCGCACCGCCTCGGCCCAGCTCGCAGTGCCGAAGATGTCACCGCCGAGGAAGTTCTTGGCCATGAAGCGCGAGAAGCCGCTGAGTCGCATGATCTCGGCATTCCAACGTCCCATGACGTGGTTCGCGCCGGCGTGCACGGAGTCGAGGCGGAGCGTCTCCATCGCTTCGGTACGCACATCCTTCGCGAAGCGCACGCGCTCCTTCTTGCCGACCGAGAGCGCGACGCGGCCCACCGCACGCGCGACGCTGAAGTGCGCTTCGGGATCCGTCGGCTTGAGCGCGACGGCCTTCTGCGCGTCCTCCTTTGCCTCGGCGTACAGATCCTTCTGCCTGTCCTTGTCGGGCTCGTACTCGCCGAGGTCCACGAGCGTGCGCGAGGCTTTCCAGTAGCCCTCTTCGGCGTTCGAATCCGCGGCGATGGCGGCCTTGTAGTCGGCGAGGGCGGCGGTGGCGTCGAGGGCGACGGCGGCCTTGTCGCCGGCAGCGATGTGCTCGGCCGCCGATTGAGCTGACGCGACGGTCGCGAGAATGGACACTGCGGCGGTTACTGCGAGGTAGCGAATCAGCATGGAAGATCCGACATTGGGGTCGTCTCTGAAAACTGAGACGTGAGTTCGGCGATCGGTACGCGACTGGGATTAGCGTGTCCGGACGCGCCTTCGCTGGCAGAAGCTAGATATACCCCACTACGCGGTCAATGCTCGCAATCCGGCTGATCGAACGAAAGCGCGACGGCGGGCGACTGGAAGCGGGCGAGTGGCGCGCGCTGCTCGGCGCCTACGTGACGGGGCACGTGCCCGACTATCAGATGGCGGCGTTTCTCATGGCCGTGTATCTGCGCGGGCTCGATCGCGATGAGACGGCGGAGCTCACGGATGCGATGCTGCGGAGTGGCAGTGCGCTCGATCTCCAGGCGATTACTGCTCCTCGCATCGACAAACACTCGACTGGCGGCGTTGGGGACAAGGTTTCGCTCGTGCTCGCGCCTCTGGCAGCGTCGGTGGGAATCGTGGTGCCGATGATGTCGGGGCGTGGGCTCGGGCACACGGGCGGCACGCTCGACAAGCTCGATTCGGTCCCGGGCTTTCGCAGTGACCTCACGCTCGCGCAGGCGCGCGCGCAGCTCGAGCAGATCGGATGCGTGCTGCTCGGTCAGACGGACGAGATCGCGCCGGTCGATCGGAAGTTGTACGCGCTCCGGGATGCGACGGCGACCGTCGAGTCGATTCCGCTGATCGCGGCGAGCATCATGAGCAAGAAGCTCGCGGAGGGGCTGACGGGGCTCGTGCTCGATGTGAAGCGCGGGTCGGGGTCGTTTCTGACGACGCGCGAGCGCGGTGTCGAGCTCGCGGAGACGATGATCGCGCTCGGCGCTGCGCACGGATGTCCTGTGGTCGCGCTGCTCACCGCAATGGACCGTCCGCTCGGGCGCGCGTGCGGCAATGCGCTCGAAATGGAGGAGGCGATCCAGGCGCTGCGCGGCGAAGGTCCGGCGGACCTGATGGAGGTGGCGTACGCGCTGGGTGCAGAGATGATGTTGCTCGGAGGGCTCGCGACGAAACGCGCGGAGGCGGTGGAGATTCTGCGCGGAGCGATTGCGTCTGGTGCGGCGGCGGAGAAGCTGAAGCGCGTGATCGAGGCGCAGGGGGGGAATCCGGCCGTGGTCGACGATCCGGCGTTGTTACCGCAGGCGGAGGCGATCGAGCTCTTTCGGGCGTCGCGACGGGGCTTCATTGCGCAGATCGAGCCGAGGACGGTGGGGCGGGGGATCATCGCGCTCGGCGGCGGGCGCACGACGATGGAAGATCGCATCGATCCCGGCGTGGGCTTCGTGATCACGGCGAAGCCCGGGGATTGGGTGGAGGCCGGCGAGCCCATCGCGAGTGTATTCGCGAGGGATGAGGCGGGGCTGCGCGCGGGGGTGAGCGCGTTGCGCGATGCGATTCGAATTGGGGATGAGGCGGAGCCGCCGCTCGCGCTCGTCTCGCATCGTGTGACGGAGAAGGGAGTGGAGGCGTATGCGAGCTAACGGCGTGTTCGGTCGATCGCGTCTGGCGATTGGTGTCATCGCGCTCGCGCTTCCGTGCGCATTCTTCGTTGGCAGCGTCGCGGCGAGCGACGACCCCCGGATCGTTAGGATTCGTAAATGGTTTGCGGCGACCGAGAAGGCGCTGCCGAAAAATCGCGTCGTGCGCAAGGAGCTCGCGGAGTTTTCGCCGGAGGGCGGGGCGCTCACAGCGTACTTCGCAGGCGAGTCGCTGGCGAAGATGGACGCCAATCTGTACGTGGAGAACGGGCGTGTGACGTACGACTTTTACGTGCACGATGACTCGACGTACTTCGTGTCGCACATCATCGGAAAATATTCACTCTCGATGGATGGCCGCATCATCCACCGTGTCCAGTACCGCATGTATTTCGATCACGATACGCTGATCAAGTGGATCGACACTACGGGGAAGGCGCTGTCGGTGAAGGGACAGGTGGCGGCTGACGGGGCGGCAGAGGCGCTGACGATGGGTCGCGCACTGATGGCATGCGCGAAGATGCCAGGGCCGAGTGTGTTGTGTCTGGCGCCGAGCAACGACTCGACGCCGCCGCTGGCGAAGTAGTCGCTGCGGATGCGCGGAACGTGACGATTCCACCCTCATCAGCCGCACAAACTGCGCAGAGCAAGCGCTTCGTCTACCGAGCCGCATCCGCGCTCGCCGCCGTCTTCGTGATCGGTGTCGCCCTGGTGCAGCTCCAGCTGCACGGCGCGCGCGGGCTCGAGGACGCTAGCTTTGTGGGATTCGAGATCGCGGTGGGGCTGATCGCCTTTCGCAGTGGGATGGTGGTCGCGAAGGGGTACGAGACGCTGTCGCGGTCGAGGCGTGAACGACGCTGCAATAATTCGTGAACATCGTTTCCATACTCTGACGAGACAATGACCAAAGTTTTCTTCGACGTCGCGATGTCACTGGATGGTTACATCGCAGGCCCCAACCGCGGGCCGAAGAATCCGCTCGGCGACGGCGGCATCGACATGCATACGTGGATGTTCAACACTGCGACGTTCAGGGAGATTCTCCATCTTGGCGAGGGTGGCGGAACGGGCAGCGACGATGATCTCGTCAAGCGCGTCTTCGCGCGCGCGGGCGCGCACGTGATGGGGCGGCACATGTTCGAGGAGGGCGAGGTGAGCTGGCCGGAGGATGCGCCGTTTCATTCACCCGTGTTCGTGCTCACACACGACAAGCGCGCGCCGTGGGAACGAAAGGGCGGCACGACGTTCTACTTCGTGACGGACGGCATTGAGAGCGCGCTCGAGCAGGCGAAGGCGGCCGCGAAGGGAAAGGACGTGCGCATTTCGGGCGGCGCGTACACGATCAAGGAGTACATCCAGGCGGGGCTCATCGACGAGTTCACGCTGCACATCGCGCCGATGCTTCTGGGCGAGGGCGCGCGGCTGCTGGATCGATTCAGCAGGGACAAGCTGAAGATCGAGCAGATCGAGGCGACGGGCTCGGAGCTGGTGACGCACATCAGTTATCGCGTGCTGCGGTGACGCCGTTCGTGCACTGACGGCAATCAAAGAGGGGGCCCGACGATCCTCGTCGCGCCCCCTCTTTGATCGTCAACAACCATCTTGAATTCTAGATATCCAGATTCCGCACGAACTTCGCGTTCTTCTCGATGAAGGCCCTGCGCGGCTCCACCTCATCTCCCATGAGCATCTGGAAGATCCGGTCCGCCTCCACCGCATCATCGATGTCTACCTTCAGCAGCGTGCGCACGTTCGGATCCATCGTCGTCTTCCATAGCTGCTCGGGATTCATCTCACCGAGTCCCTTGTAGCGCTGGATGTTGATGCTCTTCGTCTCGTTGCCGCCGAGGCGGCCGATGTACTCGACGCGCTCGTCCTCATCGTACGCGTAGAACTCCTCCTTCCCCTTCGCGACGCGATAGAGCGGCGGCTGCGCGATGTAGATGAAGCCGGCCTCGATCAGCTCCGGCATCTGGCGAAAGAAGAACGTCAGCAGCAGCGTGCGAATGTGCGCGCCGTCGACGTCGGCGTCCGTCATGATGATGATCTTGTGGTAGCGCGCATTCTCGATCGAGAAATCCTCCTTGATCCCCGAGCCGATCGCCGTGATGATCGTCCGGATTTCCTCGTTCGACAACACCTTGTCGATGCGCGCCTTCTCGACGTTGATGATCTTGCCGCGTAGCGGGAGGATCGCCTGGAACTGGCGGTCGCGCCCCTGCTTCGCCGAGCCGCCGGCCGAGTCGCCCTCGACGAGGTAGATCTCGCAGAGCACCGGATCGCTGAGTGAACAATCCGCGAGCTTCCCGGGCAGGTTGCCGATGTCGAGCGCCGACTTCTTGCGCGTGAGATCGCGCGCCTTGCGTGCCGCCTCGCGCGCGCGCGCGGCCGACACCGCCTTCTCGACGATGATGTTCGCCGACTTCGGATGCTCGTCGAGATACGCCGCGAGATACTCGTTGAGCACGGTTTTCACCGCGCCCTCGACTTCGGAGTTACCGAGCTTCGTCTTCGTCTGCCCCTCGAACTGCGGCTCGTGCACCTTGATCGAAATCACAGCGGTCAGCCCCTCGCGAACATCGTCACCGGTAAGGGTGAAGTTGTCCTTCTTGAGCCAGTTCCCCTTCGTCGCGTACACGTTGATCACACGCGTGAGTGCGCTCTTGAAGCCGGTGAGGTGCGTGCCGCCTTCGTGGGTGTTGATGTTGTTGACGAACGAGAAGACGTTCTCGCTGTACCCGTCGTTGTACTGGAGCGCGATCTCGATCGCGATGTCATCGCGCTCGGCCTCGATGTACACGACGTCGCTGTGCAGCGCCTTGCGGCTCGCGTTGAGATAGGCGATGAACTCCTTCAGCCCGCCCTTGGCGAGGAAGAGCTCCGACTTCTTCGAGTCCTCGCGCTCGTCGGTAATCGTGATGCCGATCCCCTTGTTCAGAAACGAGAGCTCCCGGAGTCGCGAGGCGAGCGTGTCGTACTGATAGACGAGCTCCGTGAAGATCGTCGCGTCGGGCTTGAACCAGATAGTCGTCCCCGTCTCCGCCTTCGGCAGCTTGCGGAGCACCTTGAGCTTCGTCGTCGTGTCGCCGCGCACGAAGTCCATGTAGTACTCCTGCCCGTCGCGGCGCACCCACACTTTCAGCTGCTCGGACAGCGCGTTGACGACGGAGACGCCTACGCCGTGCAGTCCGCCCGACACCTTGTAGCTGCTCTTGTCGAACTTGCCGCCCGCGTGCAGCACGGTCAGCGCAAGCTCGACGCCCGGGATCTTTTCCACCGGATGGTTGTCGACCGGAATTCCGCGTCCATCATCGACGACGGTGATCGAGT
This sequence comes from Gemmatimonadales bacterium, assembly GCA_038237245.1. Lineage (GTDB taxonomy): Bacteria > Gemmatimonadota > Gemmatimonadetes > Gemmatimonadales > Gemmatimonadaceae > FEN-1250. The sequence goes on from JBBRYY010000020.1 coordinate 23,582, forward strand.
TGTCGGCGTGAATCGTGACTTCGATGTGCGTCGCGAAACCCGCGAGCGCTTCGTCAATCGAGTTGTCGACGACTTCATATACCAGGTGGTGCAGCCCTCGTTCCGACGTCGATCCGATGTACATCCCGGGGCGCTTGCGAACCGCTTCGAGCCCCTTGAGCACCTGAATTTGACCGGCGTCGTACTGCGTCGGCTGAGCCGTGGTCTTTGCCATGCGCACCCTGTATACGTGATGAAACCGAGCCCCGAATAAAGGCCGAATCCGGACGCCTCTCCGGCCTCTTTAATTTACCCCAAATTCCTTCCACTTCAAGCAGTTAGCCCATGAGCCGCCAATGGATCCTGACGACCTTTCCCGTCGTCCTCCCCACGTTGATCGCCACCAGCAGCTGAGGCTCCATCAGCGACAGCTCGCTCATCCACGAGCTCGTCTTCACCGCGACGAACAACGTCCCGTCACGCGTGATCATGATCGGCTCCGTCACCGCCGAAATCTGCTCACCAACCAGCGCCGGCCACTCCGGAACGACACGCGCCTGATCGACGCGATTCCCGTCCTTCGTGCCCGACATGAAGCTCTTGAGCAGCTCCGACATCTTCTCCGGCTTGTGCGACGGACGCTTCACGCGTCGCCGCGGGTCAGCACGCCCCCGTTCACCTGCCACCGCTCGAGTCGCGTGAACGCGTCCGGGATGTCCGCGTCGCGAGGCACCGCGACGATCGTCTGCCCGCGCTCCTCCTGCGACAGGAGCTCCAGAATCCGCGCCGCGCGCCGCGCGTCGAGCTCCGCAAAGGGATCGTCGAGCAGCACCAGCGGCTCCGCGCGCGTCGCCTCGCGCAGTGTCGCGGCCTCGAGCAAGCGAAGCGCGATCGCCGCCGTGCGCTGCTGCCCCGCCGATCCATACGTCCGCAGCTCGCGCCCCTCGAGCGCGAGATCGAGATCGTCTCGATGCGGACCCGCGTGCGTGATCCCGCGCTTCACGTCGATCGGACGCTTCTGCTCCAGCGCCGCGAGCAGCGCTTGCTCCGCATCGCCCCGCGACGCATCCAGCGAGCTCGCGTACCGCAGCCGCGCCGCACCCCGCTCGCCGATCGCCTCGCACCGCTCCGCGTACTGCTCGGCGTAGCTCGTCGCCCACTCCTGCCGCGCCGTAAAGATCACCGCGCCATGCTGCGCGAGCGCCGGCTCCCACACCGCCGCGCACGCCTCGCGCGCCGCGTGGTTGAGCCGCATCTCGCGCATCGCCGCGTTGCGTCGCGCGAGCGCACCGCGGTAGCGCTGCAGCGCGAGCAGATACGGCCGTGAGCTCAGCCCGAGCATCACGTCGAGAAAGCGCCGTCGCTCCACCGGCGCGCCCGCCACCAGCACCGCATCGCGTGGCGAGAAGATCACCGCAGGGAAGGCGCCGAGCGCGTCAGCCATTCGCTCGGGCTCACCGCCGTCGAGCAGAATTTTCTTGCGACGGCCGAGGCGGTCGAAGCCCACCGACACGTCATGCGCACGCGCACCTTCGATCGTCGCCGCGAGATGAAAGCCCGACTCGCCGAAGCTGACGAGCTCCGCATCCTGCGCGCCGCGCAGCGATCGCAGCAGGCGGAGATAGTAGATCGCTTCGAGGAAGTTCGTCTTCCCCTGTCCGTTCTCACCCACCAGCGCGATCCCCGCCGCGGGTAGCTCGATCTCCGCGCGCTTCAGATTCCGGAAAGCGCGAATCGAGAGCCGCCGTAGCGCGCTGTGCGCAACCGGATGCTCGGGAACCGCGCCCACCGCAGCCGTCACGTGCCGGTGAACGCCGCGGGACGCTTCTCGAGAAACGCGCTCATCCCCTCGCGCATGTCCTTTGTCGTGGCGATCAGACCGAAGTGATTCGCCTCGATGACGAGCCCTTCCTCGAGCGTCGTGTCGAGCCCACGATTCACCGCCTCGATGCACAGCGCGATCGCCACCGGCCCATTCGCCAGAATCTGCTTCATCATCGCCTCGGCCGCTGCGAGCAGCTCCGCCTGCGGTACCACCTTGTTGACCAGTCCGATCCGATGCGCCTCGGCCGCATCCGTCATCTCCGCGGTGAGCATCAGCTGCAGCGCGCGGCCCTTGCCGATGAGGCGTGGGAGGCGCTGCGTGCCGCCGTAGCCGGGACCGATGCCGAGCTTCACTTCGGGAAGACCCATCTTCGCGTTGTCGGATGCGATGCGGATGTGGCACGCGAGCGCCAACTCCAGCCCTCCGCCAAGTGCAAAGCCATTGATCGCGGCGATCACCGGCTTGGGCGACGTCTCGAAGCGAGTGAAGACGCGCTGTCCGACCATCGCGCGGAGGCGGCCATCCAGCGACCCCTGCGTCGCGAGCTCGGCGATGTCCGCGCCCGCCACGAATGCCTTCGCGCCGGTTCCGGTGAGGATCGCGCCGCCCACATCTGCGCGGCTGATGACCTCGCCGATCGCCCGGTCGAGCTCCGCGATCGTCGCGTCGTTCAGCGCGTTGAGCTTGTCGGGGCGATTGATCGTGATCGTGGCGATGCGATCGCGAACGTCGAACGTGAGATTGGTATAGGGCATAGGCGGGGTGCGAGCTGCTCGAGTTGGCGGCCTTCAGGTGCCGAAAGCTATACCGTCGGACTGCTTCTTGCTTTCCCGCTGGAGGGTATGAGCGCACAGTGGATTACGCGGCACGGGGGCAAGCGCGCGGGCTTCCGATATCAGAATTCGCAGGGGCGCGCGGTCACCGACGGGAAGCAGCTCGAGCGCATCAACGCCCTGGTGCTTCCGCCCGCGTGGCGCGACGTGCACATCGCCGCGACGCCGCGCTCTGCGATTCAGGCGTGGGGCTTCGACGTGAAGGGGCGCAAGCAGTATCGTTATCACGAGCGCGCGGTCGCCGTGCGCGAACAGCGCAAGTATTATCGCGTGCGCCATCTCGCCCGCGACCTCCCGCGCATTCGCGAGTCGCTCTACAGCGAGATCGCGCACGGCAACGTGCTCACGCGCGACCGCGTCGCCGCCGCCGTGGTACGCCTCATCAGCAAGGGATTCTTTCGCGTCGGCGGCGAGCGCTACGCGCGCGAGAACAGGACGTTCGGCATCTCGTCGCTGCTCAAGCGGCACGTCCACGTGAACGGCAACGCCATCGTCTTCGACTTCAAGGGGAAGTCGAACAAGCAGCAGAAGCACGTCGTCGTCGACCGCGCGCTCGCGCAGATCATGCGCGCGATGTTGAAGTCGCCCGGCCCCAGGCTCTTTCGCTATACCGACGGCACGAAGTGGAAGAATCTCTCCGAGCGCGATGTGAACGTCTACGTGCGCCGCGTGACATCAGTGCGCTATACCGCGAAGGATTTCCGCACATGGGGAGGCACCGTGCGCGTCGCCACCGTGCTCTCCGACCTTGGCGCGCCCACCAACGATCGTGAGGCGAAGAAGAACGTCGTGCTCGCGATCAGGCTCGTGAGTGCGGAGCTCGGCAATACGCCGGCGATCTGTCGCGCGTCGTACGTGCATCCGATCATCATCGCGCGCTACCTCGATCACGGCGAGACGATCATGCCGCGCGCCGCGGGAAAGACCGCCGGTGGGCACTATCCGGAGGAGCGCGCGCTCATCCGTTTTCTCGACGAGCACTTCCCCGAGCGCCGTAAACGCGTGCGCGCCGAGGACAAGGTGGCGGCGTAGCACGACTGCGATAGCTTTCGCACATGCAGTCCGTTCTCGCGATCGACTCCGGCACCACCGGCGCCACGTGCCTCGTGATCGCGGCAAATGGTCGCGTGCTGGGACGCGGCTACCGCGAAATCCCGCAGCACTACCCCGAGCCGGGACAGGTCGAGCACGAGCCGCTCGACATCCTGAATTGCACGCTTGATGCGGCGCGCGAGGCGCTCGCGACGTCGGGCGTCACGCCGACCACCATCGGCATCACGAATCAGCGCGAGACCGTCGTGCTCTGGGAGCGCCGCACCGGTGCGGCGGTCGGGCGCGCGATCGTGTGGCAGGACCGGCGCACCGCCGCGCGCTGCGCCGCGCTCGCCCCGCACGCGGAGGACATTGCTGCGCGCACCGGACTGCTCCCCGATCCGTACTTCTCCGCGACGAAGCTGGAGTGGCTTCTCGCGCACGAGCACATCGCGAGGATGGCGGACGCTGGCTCGCTCGCCGCTGGCACCGTCGACTCGTGGCTGATCTGGAATCTCACCGGGGGCGCGGTGCACGCGACCGATCACACCAACGCGTCGCGTACGATGCTCTACGACATACGCGCGCACGCCTGGAGCGATCACCTGCTCGCGAGATTCGGCGTGCCGCGCGCGATCCTCCCCGACGTGCGCACGTCGAGCGGCGACTTCGGCATGGCGCGCGGCGCCGTCCTCGGCCTCTCCACCGATGTCCCGATCCACGGCGTCGCCGGCGATCAGCAGGCCGCGCTCTTCGGACAGGGGTGCTGGGAGCCGGGGCAGGGGAAGAACACGTACGGCACCGGCGCCTTCCTGCTATTGAATACAGGCACCGCGATCGCCGCGCCTGGCGGCGGCCTCCTCACCACCGTCGCCTGCGACGCGACCGGGTCCCCCGCGTACGCACTCGAGGGCGCGATCTTCGTCGCCGGCGCGGCGGTGCAGTGGCTGCGCGATGGGCTCGGCATCATCGCGTCCGCGGCCGAGACGCAGTCGCTCGCGAGCGGGATCACGTCGAACGCCGGCGTGTATTTCGTTCCAGCCCTCACGGGACTTGGCGCGCCGCACTGGGAGCCCGAGGCACGGGGCACAATCGTCGGCCTCACGCGCGGCACCACGCGCGCGCACCTCGTGCGCGCGGCGCTCGAGGCAATGGCGTACGCCACCGCCGACGTCGTCGACGTAATGAAAACGCGCGGGAGCTGCACCTTCGAGCGGCTACGCGTGGATGGCGGTGCAACGGAGAATGACTGGCTGATGCAGTTCCAAGCCGATGTGCTCGGCATTCCCGTCGAGCGACCCGACATGGCGGAGACCACCGCGCTCGGCGCGGCCGGCCTCGCGGGAATTGCCGCGGGAGTGTGGCCCGATGCGCGCGCGTTTCTCGGCACGCGAGAGTTCCGCGCGTTCACACCGGGCCCGAATGCGGCGGATGCACGCGCGGCGCGCGCTGGCTGGGAGCGGGCCGTGCGCGCGACACTTTCCTGGGCGCGTGACCCCGAGTCGCGTGATCCCGAGCGGCGAGACGTCACGTGACGCGTCCCGTGCTCGCCCGCAACCTCGACGCCCACTGCGCATCGCTCGGAGACTGTCGCAAATGCGGGCATAACGACGCCGGCGTCGTCCCGATTCTCTCGCCGGCGCGCGCGCCGAAGGTGATGCTCGTCGGTCAGGCGCCCGGGCAGGTGGAGACGAGCGCAGGTGAGCGCCGCGCGTTCGCGGGGCGCGCCGGGAAGACGATGTTTCGGTGGCTCGAGCGCATCGGCGTCGACGAGGCGACCTTCCGTACGCGAGTATACATCGCGGCGGTGACGCGCTGCTATCCGGGCCCGCATCCCTCCGGGCGTGGCGACCGCGTGCCCTCGCGCTTCGAGCAGGAACAGTGCAGCAGCTGGCTCGAGTCAGAGCTCTCGCTGATCAAGCCGAAGCTGCTGATCCCCGTCGGGAAGCTCGCGATCGAGAGGTTCCTTGCGCCCGCTCCGCTCGATCGGATCATCGGCAGGGTGCACGAGGTCGATCACGTGGGAGGGCGGTCGCTCGTGATCCCGCTCCCGCATCCGTCCGGCGCGAGCAGCTGGGTCAATGCCCCGCAGCATCGCGCACTGCTCGATCGCGCGCTCGACCTGCTCGGCAGTGAGCTTGCGTCGATCTGGGGCGTGTCAGCATTGGGAAGGAGCGCCTGATGCGCGGGCTCATACTCGCATTCGGACTGCACGCCGGCGCTGGCGATCACTGGTTCGGAAGCGACAAGGTGAAGCACTTCCTCGTCTCGGCCTTCGTGGAGAGCGTCTCGTACAGCGCGCTCCGCTCCGTCAACGTGCGCCACGATCAGGCGCTCATCGGCGCCTCGGCTTTCACGCTCGGTGTCGGGGTAGGGAAGGAGCTTTACGATCATCACTCGTACGGGCGCTTCAGCGTGAAGGACCTTACCTGGGACGTCGCCGGGAACGCGGCGGCCGCATCCGTACTCGTGCATACCCGGTGAATTGCTCCATCGGCCCAAATCCTACTACTGTAGCGTGCGGCCGACCCATATATTCCACTTGCTCGCGGAACCGATAGAACGGCAACCTCACCCAGGGCCTTTCATGACCGACTCCGCCAACGGGGACGCGACGTCTACCGAAACAGACGAACGGCGCACGAACGAGGTTCTCCGCGCGCTCGTCAGCGAAATGCTCGAGCGCGTTCGCGAGGTCACCCGCAGAACGTCGGCGTGGAGCGCGGAGGAGCGGGCGCAGGCGGAGGCAGAGCTGGAGGCGATCATGTCGCACGTGCGACGCGAGGCGACCACCGAACGAAAGGAAGACTGATGCCGGCATCAGGGAGACGACTATGAAAGCGCGCAACAAGTTTCTCATCGGTGGAGCGGTGATCCTCGGAGCTGCGGCGTATCTGATGGTGACATCGATCCGCCAGACCGGCGTGTACTATCTCACCCCCACCGAGCTCTCTTCGAAGATCTCGGCCGATCCGTCGTTCTATGAGACGGGGGTGAAGGTGGGCGCGCGCGTTGTCCCCGGTTCGATCGTGCGTGATGCGTCCGGGCGCTCGATGACCTTCGCGGTCACCGATGGCGCGCACAACTATCCCGTGTCGTATCACGGGCTGCCGCCCGACACCTTCACCGATGGTGTCGACGTGGTGCTCGAGGGACGGCTGGCGCACGATGGCACCTTCCGAGCGACCACCGTGCTCGCCAAATGTGCGTCGCGCTATGAAAACGCTCCGGAGAAATATCGCAGCGTGCCCGGCTATACGTCGGCGCCTGCGGCCGCGCACTCATGATTCTCATCGGTGAGCTCTCGCTCTGGGTCGCGCTGCTCATGGCGTTCTGGGGCACGACCGTCGGCTTCGCTGGTGGCTATTACAAGCGTCCCGAGTTGATCGCGAGCGCCGAGCGGGCGTCGTATGCGACGTTTGCGTTTCTGCTGTTGGCGGCGCTGGGACTCTGGACGGCGCTGTTGCGCTCCGACTTCTCCTTCCGCTACGTCGCCTCCTACACCAGCGCGAATCTCCCGTCGATCTACAAGGTCACCGCGTTCTGGGCGGGACAGTCGGGATCACTGCTGTTGTGGGCGTTCATTCTGTCCGGCTATTCGGCGATCGCCGTGTGGACGAATCGCTCGCGCAACCGCGAGCTGATGCCGTACGTCACGGCGACGCTCTCCGCCATCACGCTCTTCTTCGTGATGACGCTGTGCTTCGGCTCGAATCCGTACGAGCGCCTCGACTGGATTCCGCCCGACGGCACGGGGCTCAATCCGCAGCTGCAGAATCCGGGGATGGCGATCCATCCGCCGAATCTCTATCTCGGCTACATCGGCACTGCGATCCCCTTCGCCTTCGCGATCGCCGCGCTCATCACCCGGCGCCTCGATGCAGGCTGGCTCGCCGCGGTGCGCCGCTGGACGCTCGTCTCGTGGTTCTTCAACACGACCGGAATCATTCTCGGCATGTGGTGGGCGTACGTCGAGCTCGGATGGGGCGGTTACTGGGCTTGGGATCCTGTCGAGAATGCGTCGTTTTTGCCGTGGCTGGTCAACACCGCGTTCCTGCACTCGATCATGGTACAGGAGAAGCGCGGGATGCTGCGCAAGTGGAACGTCACGCTCGTCGTCTCCGCGTTCCTGCTCTCGATCCTGGGCACCTTCATCACGCGCAGCGGGGTCATCTCGAGCGTCCACTCGTTCGCGCAGTCGAACGTCGGCTACTGGTTCCTCGGCTTTCTCGTGCTGGCGATCGCGCTTACGGTGTATCTCGTCTCGACGCGCCTGAACGATCTCGAGGCGAAGGCGGAGCTCGAGAGCCTCGTGAGCCGAGAGGCGAGCTTCCTGTTCAACAATCTCCTGCTCGTCGGCATCGCGTTCGCTGTGCTGTGGGGAACGCTCTTTCCGATTCTCAGCGAAGCGGTGACGAACAACAAGATCACGGTCGGCCCGCCGTTCTTCAACAAGGTGAACATCCCGCTCGGTCTGGCGCTGCTCGCGCTCACCGGAATCGGGCCACTCATCGCGTGGCGGCGCGCGAGCGCGGCGAATCTCAAGCGGCAGTTCACGGGTCCGGTGCTTGCCGGTGTGACGACCGGCGCCGCGCTCTTCGCGCTCGGCATGCGTGAGTTCGGTGCGCTGGTCGCGTATACGCTGTGCGGATTCGTGAGCGGCACGATCATCCAGGAATTCTGGAAGGGCGTGGGTGCGCGGCGCCGAATGTACAAGGAGAACGCGGTGATGGCGCTCTTCCGGCTCGTTGCGCGCAACCGTCGCCGCTATGGCGGCTACATCGTGCACGTCGGCATCGTGATCCTCTTCGCCGCGTTCGCGGGGCTCGCCTTCAAGGAGGAGTTCGACGTCACGCTCAAGGGCGGGGAGACGTACGAGGCGACGGATCCGTACGGCAACCAGTGGCGCTTCGTGAGCCAGGGCGTCTCGCGGTACGATGAGCTCAATCGCCAGACGACGGCGGTGCTCCTCGACTCGTATCGCAACGGCACGAAGGTCGGCGTGATCAAGACCGAGAAGCGTCAGTACATGGACAGCCGCGGCGCGCCGACATTCCAGCCGGCCACCGAGGTCGGGATCATGGAGGGGATTCGCGAGGACGTGTACGTCGTGCTCGCGGGCGTCATCGGCGAGGATACGGCGGAGATGCGCATCACCTTCAATCCGCTCGTCTGGTGGGTGTGGTACGGCGGCCTGATCATGGCGATCGGTGGGTTGATTGTCATGTGGCCGCAAGCGGAGAAGCGACGCGCGCAGGCGGGCTACTCGACGGTGCTGCAGCCGGCGGAGCAGAAGTCATGAGTGATATGGTCATTAGCCGCCGCGGCTTCTTCACGCTTTCGGTTGCCGGCGTGGCAACGGTCGCGCTCGCGCGCGTCGCGCGCGCGCAGGAAGGTGCCCAGCAGGAAGGCGAGGCCGCGAACACGGGCGCGTCGAACACGGTGATGGAGTCGGACCGCTTCAAGTCCGTGCAGCTGCCTCCCAAGGGCGCGGCGGTGATGAATCAGGCGAAGCGCGATGAGCTCGAGCACCACATCCACTGCCAGTGCGGATGCAACCTCGACGTCTATACCTGTCGCACCACGGACTTCTCGTGCCAGGTGTCGCCCGCGATGCATCGGGATGTGATGGCGCTCGTCGCCGGAGGCTATTCGGCCCCGGAAATCATCGCAGCGTTCAAGAACGTCTACGGCGATCGCGTGCTCATGGCGCCGCCGTCAACGGGCTTCGACCTCGCCGCGTGGATTACTCCCTTCGTCGCGCTCGCGGGTGGGATCGGGCTCGTGCTCGTCGTGCTCAGGCGCCTGCACACGCCGGCACTGGCGCCCGCGATCTCTCCAGTGGTCGTCGACGCGACCCCCTCCGAGCAGGCGCGCCTCGACGCGCTCGTGCGCACAGACGATCGGTGATTCCGCTCGTCGTCGGCGCGCTGCTCGCCGTAATCGCGCTGGTGCTCGTGCTCTACCCGCTCTTCGACGATCTCTCCCTGCCGAACCGTCGCGCGCGCGCGCCCGAGGCGGCCGCGCCGAGCGTCGAGGCGGTGCAGGCGCTGCGCGAGATCGAGTTCGATCGTGAGACGGGAAAGCTCTCCGACGGCGACTACAGTGAGCTCAAGACCAAGTACACGCGCGAGGCCGTTGCGGCGCTGCGCGACGAGGACGCCGGCCTCGCGGGATCGCAGGGCGATGCGGCCGAGGCGGTGATTCTGCAGTACCGCCGCCGGGCGCAGGGGTGCGCGGTGCACGGTCCACGTCCCGAGCCCGACGCGATCTACTGCTCCGAGTGCGGGCTCTATCTCGCGGGGAGCTGCGCGCACTGCTCGGCCCCGATCACCGAGATTGGCGCGCAGTTCTGCACGAGCTGCGGAGAGTCGCTGGCCGCGTAGCGGGACGCCCGACTACAGCTCGAGCCGCTCCAGCCTGCGCAGCGCGATGTTCAGCGGCACGAACGTGCAGGTGAGGCAGAGCAGCAGCGCCAGCCCGAATCCGAGGTACATGTCCGAGGGATTCGGCGCGCCACCAAATGCCTCGGCCGTGAGATAGCCGTACACCGGCCGCGCCTCGAGCAGCACTACTCCGCCGACGAGCCCCGCCGAGATCATCATGAACACGAGACCGCCGAAGGACGTGGGAATTTGCGCGGCGTTCTCGGTGTCGTACTGCGGAAAGACCGCGCCGAGCCCGAGCGCGAGCCCCGCGATCGCGAAGGTGAGAAAGACGATCGTGAAGATCGAGACGAGGAAGATGAACTGCGTCACCTCGAGCATCGCGTCCGTGACGCCGACGATTCCCACCGCGAGAATGAGCAGTGGCAGCGTGCCGATCCAGAACTTGGACCAGAGCAGCGCACGCATCGGCAACGGGCTCGACTTGAGCAGCCAGAGCGTACGCCCTTCCACGCTGACGGCGGGGAAGATGAATCGAGCGGCGATCGACGCGAGCACGAAGCCCGCGAGCCCGAGATTCAGAAACGGGATCGTATTGACGAGAAAGGTCGTGATTCCCGCTCCACTGAGCGGCAGAAACTTCACGTTGAAGACGTAGACGATCACCAATACCGCGAGCAGGATCAGCTGCGACCACTGCGTCGTATCGCGGAAGAAGACCCGCAGCTCCTTCATCACCAGCTCGCGGCGGAGAATGCCGAACGGCTTGAGCAGGAAGTGCCCGGCGCGCCGCGCGATGCGCCCACGCACCCAACGCTGCGTGCTCTCCTGTGCTTTCGTGAAGCCCGCCGCGTACAGCTTCTGGTGCAGGAGCGCGCCCATCACGAGCGCCGCGCCCGCGGTGGTCCACAGCAGATACAGTGCGAGCCAGTCCGTGGTCCCCTCGAGCGACGACATGATCGTGCGCTGCACCCACTCACTCGGCAGATATGGCGCGGTTGGTGTGCGCAGCAGCGCGATGAAGTCGACCAGCGACTGCAGCCCCTCGGGACGCGCGAATTTTTCGGGACGGAGAAGGCGGAACAGGAGCACGATGCCGGCCGCCGTGAGCACCGCGACGATGCTGAGAATGTCCTTCGTGCGTCGCGCGGGGAACGCGTTCACCAGCACGATCACGAGCGCGGCGCCGAGCACCGCGGGGATGATCAGGAAGGGAACGAAGGTCGCGACGGCGATGAACGGAAACATCAGCCCGCCGCGATAAACCCAACCGTACGCCGCGAAGATCGGCACCGCCATCAGCGCGATCATCCAGCTCGAGTGCAGCATCGACTCGGTGAGCTTCGCGCAGTAGAGCGTCAGCCAGTTCACCGGCGCCGATACCAGCAGCTCGAGATCCTTCGCCAGGAAGAACGTCGACAGCGCCGTGATGATGTTGGACAGCAGCAAAATCATGAAGAAGCTGATGAACACCAGCCCCAGCACCTTTCCCGCGAGCAGCGCGCCGATCTCCGGCGTGTTGCGGAACACCGTGAGCACGCGCGTGAGCACGAACAGCACGAAGCTCCAGAAGAGCAGCCCGATCCCGGCGACGAGCGTCCAACGCCAGCCATGGCTCTTCTCGCCGGAGCGCGACGCGCGACTCACCGCCGTCAGCACCTTCGGCCGCAGCAGATGATTGTACGACGGGTTCGGCTTCTTCCCGCGCTGGGCGGGATCGGTCGTCCCTTCGAGCACCGTGATGATCGCCTGCCGCCCCGTCGTCCGGCGCGGTCCCGTCACTTCGGCACTCGTGCGACGCGGGCCGGTGGTGCCCTCAGGCATCGAGAACCTCGACCAGCTCCCGCGCGGCGTTCTCGCCGGTCAGGCGCAGGAAGAGCTCCTCGAGCCCCTTCGCCCCTGCGCCCACACTTTCGTACAGCTCGTCCATCGTTCCCGCAGCGCGGATGCGTCCCGCCTGAATGATCGCGACGCGATCGCACACCGTCTCTGCGACCTCCAGCGTGTGCGTCGACATCAGGATCGTGTGCCCGCGCTTCGTGTACTCGCGGAAGAGATCCTTGAGAATGCGCGCGGCCTTCGGATCGAGCCCGACCATCGGCTCGTCGACGACGATGACCTTCGGCTTGTGCAGAAACGCGCTCGAAATGATGAGCTTCTGCCGCATCCCGTGGCTGTAGCTCTCGACCAGCTCGTCGCGCCACTCGAGCAGATCGAACAGCGTCAGCAGCTCCGTCATCCGCCGCTCGATCACCGGACCATCCTGCCCGTACAGCCCCGCGACGAAGCGCAGGAACTCGGCGCCCGTCAGCTTCTCGTAGATGAACGGGCGGTCGGGGATGTAGCCGAGAATCGCCTTCGCCGCGATCGGGTCCTTCGCCACATCGATGCCGTTGATGTGCACCGTCCCCGACGTCGGTCGCAGGATTCCCGCGATCATCCGCAGCGTCGTCGTCTTCCCCGCGCCATTCGGCCCGAGAAAGCCGAACAGCTGTCCGTGCGGGACGTCGAGATTGATGGCGTCCACGGCTGTGAAGGTGCCGTACCGCTTCGTCAACGCCTTGAGCTGGATCATGTGATCAACGGTTTGTCGGAGTGTGTCGCGCCTTGTTCGCGGCGGCGCTTTTCTTCGCTTCGAGCGACCAGTTCAGGAACGCGAGCTCGTACGCAGTGCGCTTGAGTGTGAAGGTGCCCGTCGGCGTCGCCTGGATCGCACGTCCGCGCTCGTCGATCCACCCGCTGATGATCGTCGAGCTCTGTGGATCGAGGCGCCATCCGCGCACGGTGTCCTCGTGCGCGACCACCCACGTGTGACGCACATCGTCCATCCTTGCACTGTCGGGAATCACGAACAACGACTCGGCGCCCACCGTCAGCTGGATGTCCTCGGGCGTGCCGCTCGTCGGATCGTAGATCGAATACTTGTACATGCGTCCGATCTTCGGCCGCGCGGCAAGTGCCAGCGCGAGCGGCACCGTCGTTGGCCAGAACACCGCGCGCTTCACCGCGACTCTCTCCGTATCGGGATGCGCCTTGCCGGCACTCGTGATGAGCGTGAGCGAGGTGTCCTGGCTCATCTTGCCGCTCACCTTGTACGGGCCGTGATCGCCACCGAGCTCGAAGGTGAAGTCGGTGAGGCGCAGCCCGGGGGTGAGGTGCACGCGCGCGCGCGCTGCGAGCCGGTCGCTCGTGCCGGAGTCCGGAGGATCGATGATGAGCACGTCGCGCACGCTGATCCCGGTCACGCTCGTGTCGATCGACGACGACGCCCACCCGACGCGCTCGTCGCCGTTCATCACTTCGTAGTACGCGCTCCCCGGCACGACGAGCAGCGCGGCCTCGGCCATCTGCTCCGGCTCGCCGACGAACAGCTCGCGCCGCGCGAGCAGGGCGAGCCCCACGAGCCAGAGAAAGAGGATTCCCGCGCCGACCCCTTCGCGCTTCGACACGGTGAAGCTCACGCGAGCGCCAGCGATGTTTCGGCGGTGATCCACGTGAGATATTTCGTGAGCCCGCCCGTCACCGGAAGTGCGAGCAGCTCGGGCACCTTGTACGGATGCAGCTCCGCGAATGCCACCTCGAGCGAATCGAGCCGAGCCGCGCGCGTCTTGAGGTAGACGATGACTTCGGCCTCGTCGGCGATCTTCCCGTTCCAGCGGTAGAGCGAGCGGACGCCCGGCACAATCTGGCCGCAGGCGATCAGGCGTCGTTCCAGCAGCGTCTTGATGAGCGTGACGGCCTCATCGGCGCTGGCGACCGTGGTCATGACGACCATGGCATCAGTGTGCGACATCAGGGGTGGTCGAGGGTAGGTGCGGACAGGGCCGCATCTAAAGACGACTCAGATGCCGTTCAGCAAGCGCCCCCACGCCATGGCCGAAACGTCTGTCTTGTCATCCCAGCCGTGGCTGGTGAAGTTTCCCGGATGCCCGAAGAAAAGCTGATTGTGCGCGGTGCTCGCGAGCACAATCTTCGCAACGTCGACGTTACGATCCCGCGGGACAAGCTCACCGTCATTACCGGACTCTCAGGATCCGGGAAGTCGTCCCTCGCCTTCGATACGATCTACGCGGAGGGGCAGCGCCGCTACGTCGAATCGCTGTCCGCGTACGCGCGACAGTTCCTGGGGCTGATGGAGAAGCCGGACGTCGACGCGATCGAGGGGCTCTCACCCGCCATCTCGATCGAGCAGAAGACCGCCGGCCACAATCCGCGCTCCACCGTCGGCACCGTCACCGAAATCTACGACTACCTGCGCCTGCTCTACGCGCGCGCCGGCACGCCGCACTGCCCGCACTGCGGCGAGCCCGTGCAGCGCCAGAGCGCATCGCAGATCGCCGACACGGTGCTCACCTGGCCAGACGGCATTCGCGTCGAAGTGCTCGCGCCGCTCGTGCGCGGACGCAAAGGCGAGTTCAAGGATCTCTTCGAGAGCGCGCGCAAGCAGGGCTTCGTGCGCGCGATCGTCGACGGCAAGCCCGTCGAGCTCGCGAATCCGCCCAAGCTGAGCAAGCAGCACAACCACAGCATCTCGGTCATCGTCGACCGCACGGTGGCTCGTGCAGAAGACAGGGGCAGACTCACGGACTCGCTCGAGACGGCGCTTCGCCTCGCCGACGGCATCGTCGACGTCATTCGCCACGATACCGGCGCGACCCAGCTGTTCTCCGAGCGCTACGGCTGCCCGACGTGCGGGCTCTCGCTCCCCGAGCTCGAGCCGCGACAGTTTTCCTTCAACTCCCCCTTCGGCGCGTGCTCGCGCTGCGGCGGACTCGGCGTCCAGAACGAGGTCTCCGAGGAGCTCATCCTCGGCGACGCGAGCGTCTCGATTCTCGAGGGCGTCATCCTCCCGTGGGGGGAGCCGAGCGGGCATCTGCGGAAGACGATTCTTCCCGCGCTGGCGAAGCAGTTCAAGTTCGATCTCAACGCGCCGTGGGGGACGCTCACGCCGAAGACGCGCGCGCTGATGCTCTACGGCTCGTCGGGGAAGAAGACGAAGTTCCGCGTTGAAACCGGCGCGACGCGCGGCGACTTCGAGAGCGCGTGGGAAGGGGTGCTCGCGAACGTGCAGCGCCGCTACAACGAGACGTCGTCCGACGGCGTGCGCGAGGAGCTCGAGGAGTTCATGATCGAGGCGCCGTGCCCGGTGTGTCACGGGCGCCGGCTCAAGGCGGAGTCGCTCGCGGTGACGGTGAATGGGCTGAACATCGGCGAAGTCACCGAGTTCCCGATCACCGAGGCGCTCACCTTCTTCGATGCCGTCCCCGTGCGCGAAAACGGGAGGCCGGGGCTCGACAAGGATATCGCGGGTCCGATCCTCAAGGAGGTGCGCGAGCGTCTGCGCTTCCTCGTCGACGTCGGCCTCGACTATCTCACGCTCGGTCGCGCCGCCGAATCGCTCTCGGGCGGAGAAGCGCAGCGCATTCGGCTCGCGACGCAAATCGGGTCGCGGCTGGTGGGCGTGCTCTATATCCTCGACGAGCCGTCGATCGGGCTGCACCAGCGCGACAACGCGCGTCTGCTCGCGACGCTGCGCCAGCTCCGCGATCTCGGCAACACGGTGATCGTCGTCGAGCACGACGAAGAGACGATGCGCGAGGCCGACTACCTCATCGACATGGGTCCGGGCGCCGGCAAGCACGGCGGGCTGATCGTCGCCGAGGGTTCGGTGGAGGAGGTCATCGGCAACCCGGCATCGCTGACGGGGAAATATCTTAGTGGTGAAATGAAGATCGCGATCCCGAACCCGCGCCGGGAGCCCAGAAAGGGCTTTTCTCTCCGCATCGAGGGGGCTCGCGCGCACAACCTCAAGAATCTCACTGCTGAGATACCTCTGGGACTGTTCGTCGCGATCACGGGCGTCTCCGGCTCCGGAAAGTCGACGCTGATCGAGGACATTCTCCACAACCATCTCGCGCGCCACTTCTATCGCGCGCGCGTCATCCCCGGCGAGCACGATCGCATCACGGGGCTCGAGCACATCGACAAGGTCATCGACATCGACCAGAGCCCGATCGGGCGCACGCCCCGGTCGAATCCCGCGACCTACACGGGACTCTTCACGCCGATCCGCGAGCTCTTCGCCGAGCTCCCGGATGCGAAGATCCGTGGCTACGGACCCGGACGCTTTTCCTTCAACGTGAAGGGCGGCCGCTGCGAAGCGTGCCAGGGCGACGGCCTCGTGAAGATCGAGATGCACTTCCTCCCCGACGTCTACGTGCCGTGCGAGGTGTGCAAGGGGAAGCGCTACAACCGCGAGACCCTCGAGGTCCGCTTTCGCGGCGCGAGCATCGCCGACGTCCTCGACATGACCGTCGAGGATGCGACGTCGTTCTTCGAGAATCAGCCGCGCATCCGCCAGAAGCTCGAGACGCTGCTCGACGTCGGGCTCGGCTACGTACATCTCGGGCAGAGCGCGACCACGCTCTCTGGCGGCGAGGCGCAGCGCGTCAAGCTCGCGACCGAGCTCTCGAAGCGCGATACGGGGCGCACCTTCTACATCCTCGATGAGCCGACCACCGGTCTGCACTTCGAGGACGTGCGGCTCCTGCTCGAGGTGCTGCATCGTCTCGTCGAGAAGGGAAACACCGTGCTCGTCATCGAGCACAACCTCGACGTGATCAAGACGGCGGACTGGCTCATCGATCTCGGCCCAGAGGGCGGCGCGCGCGGCGGGAACATCGTCGCGGAGGGAACGCCCGAGGATGTCGCGCAGATGACGGCGTCGCACACCGGGCACTATCTGCGTCCGCTGCTCGCGCGGGCGTCACGCCCGGCACGACAGAAGGCGGGATAGCGTATGGTCTCGCTGCTCGACATCATCGGCCCCGTGATGGTCGGCCCCTCGTCGTCGCACACGGCGGGCGCGTGCCGGATCGGACTGCTCGTGCGCGGACTCGTCGGCGGCACACCGGAGCGCGCGAAGATCGAGTTGCACGGCTCCTTCGCGCGCACGGGCGAGGGACACGGCACCGACAAGGCGATCGCCGGCGGACTGCTCGGCTTTCGCCCCGACGATGAGCGGCTGCGCGACGCGCTCGACATCATGGAGCGCGAGGGGCTCGACTATCAGTTCGAGAAGACGTCGCTCGCCGACGACTCGCATCCGAATACGTGCCGCATCACCGTCGAGCGCGCGGGGCAGACCGCGACGGTCATCGGCTCTTCGCTCGGCGCCGGCCGCATTCGCCTCAGCGAAATCGACGGCTACCCCGTCGAGATCACGGGCCATCTGCCGACGATCGTCGTCGTCGCCGAGGACCAGAAGGGATCCGTCGCACGCATTGCGGGGATCCTCGCGGATCAGAATGTGAACCTCGCGACCATGCGTCTCTCGCGGAAAGAACGCGGCGGAGACGCATTCATGGTCATCGAGTGCGACGAGCCGCCGGGCGATGCGGCGCGCGCCGCGATCGACGATCTCAACTGGGTGAAGTGGGTGCGCTCACTCGACAAGGTGGGAGGGTAGCGTGTACAAGTCGCTCGCCGATGCGATCCGCGATGCGGAAGGGAGTGGGCAAACGCTCTCCGCCACCGCGCTCGCGCTCGAGAGCAAGGATCAGGGGCGGACCGTCGATGACATTCGCGGCGCACTCCGGCGCGCGCTCAGGGTGATGCGCAGCGCGGTGGAGCGCGGGCTCGAGGGCGATCTCCGCTCCGCATCGAAACTCGTTGGCGGTGACGCGCTGCTCGTCTCGCAGTCGAGCGCGGGGCCGATGTCCAACACGCTCTTCAGCGACGTGCTCGCGCGCGCGCTGGCGGTGCAGGAGGTGAACGCCGCGATGGGGGTCATCGTCGCCGCGCCCACGGCCGGCGGCGCGGGTGTCCTGCCCGCCGTGC